>JAEORI010000212.1 GCA_016840965.1 Candidatus Thorarchaeota archaeon
AGACGCGAGCATCTCCAACCTAGCAGAGGTTGAATTGGAAAATGCCAAAGGAGATTATCAGTGAGGAGGAAGTCACCCTCCCGCAAGTCAAGAAACTTCTTTCCCAGAGGGCAACAGAAGGAGAGCTGTCATTTCAACAGTCTATCACACTCGAACATGCAAGTACTTTCTCAAGGATGGCTCCTGCAGTGGCAACTAAGCTTTTGGAAAGATTGATCAAGAGCTATGAACTCACTCGGGCGCAAGCTGTGCAGATTGTGAATATAGCACCGACCACAGTAGAAGAACTCCGTAGTATTTTGGATACCAAGTCTTCGGGTCTCAAAGATGAACAAATGCTCGAGATTGTAGATCTTGTTGAGAAGAACAGATCCTAGTTGGTCTACATTAATAGATTTCATGTTTAATAGCGCATAGCCTTTCTGAGTCCGAATTGTTTTTATCCAATCAAACCCAAGACTAATTCAATGAGCCCTGATAGCGATAGGAGCGTGAAAGTATGGAAGGACAACAAAACAGGATGTTTGAGACGCATGCATATGTCCTGTCAATTATCCCTCCAAAGGAATTCCTTCGAGATTCGCGCCCTCGTGGAGATACTATAGTTCAGGGTATCGGAGAATCTCATTTTACACTACTGGAGATGATTCCTCAGAAAGGAATGAAGGTACATCCCCAAGAGCGAGTTTCTATCCAACGGAACTCAACAAGTAAAATTGACCATGTTAAAAGAAGGATTTTCTATGAAGATCTTGTACCTGAGAGTGTAGCAGAACTTGCTCTTGTGATTGAAATCATTGTAACGAAACATGAACACAAGTTTGTTCAATTCTTCAATGAAGCAAGCCCTATTACAACAAGAATGCACTCGCTTCAACTCCTTCCTGGGATTGGGCAGACCCTCATGTGGGCAATCATTGAAGAACGTAAATTAAAACCATTCAAGAGCTTCGACGACATTGCAGCACGTACGAAACTTCAAAATCCAAAAAAAGTCATCACCGCTAGAATAATTGACGAACTCAGGGAAGATGTCAAAAGGTGGTTATTCGTAAGACCACCAAAACGCGATGAAGACGAACGAGAGAGTAGAGATCGTTCACCAAAGCGTTGACCAATAAATTTCGCGGGTGAGTTGGCTGTCAGACGAAATTCGTAGACTCCTCAAAAGATACAATGTGAAACCTAGAAAGAAATATGGACAGAGTTTCTTGACCAGTACTAGAATGGCCAATGATATTGTCAATCTGGCCAATTTGAGTAAACAGGATCTAGTCTTAGAGATAGGTGGCGGTTTCGGGATTTTAACAAAATTAATCGCTGAAAAGGCACAGCATGTTTACGTAATAGAGATTGACTCAAACTTGGTGAGAGCTCTTCATGATATGGCTAAAGATTACAGAAATGTGACAGTTATCGAAGGGGATGCGCTTAAAGTTGGGCTTCCGCGAGTGAATAAGATAGTTGCCAATCTCCCTTACAGTATATCTTCAGAGGTAACATTTCGAATACTTAGAGAAATAGACTTTGAAGAAGCAACTTTGATGTATCAAAAGGAGTTCGCTAGTCGACTTCTAGCTGATCCAGGAACAACTGAATATTCTAGGCTTACTATAAATGTCCAATACTATGTTGAAGTTCAAGAACTCTTAGAAGCTCCTGCAAAATTATTCTATCCGGAACCTGCTGTAGATTCAAGCGTTATACGAATGAAACCACGAAGTAAGGGGGCGTTCGCTAAAGATACTTCAGTATTCCATTGGGTGATTGGAGGGATTTATCCATACCCGAACAAGAGTCTGCAAAGAGCATTACGCATATGGTTTCGCAATCTTGGAATAGAAAAAAGTCTGGCTAATGAGGTCTTGAGTCATCTAGTCGGAGTCTTATCAGGGGATGAGCGACTTCGTACAATTGATCTGGAGAGATTAATCCGTCTAGCAGATGTTCTCCTGATGTTGATTGAAAATGGCTCTATCAAGGATCCAAGAGCGTGAGAACAGTGGACAGCGACAAATACAACATCATTGTCTACCCAGGAGTGTATCCGCCTTCTGAGGATACCTATCTCTTATTGGATTCCTTAGAAATTACACCAGAAGAAGTATTTCTAGAGGTTGGAAGTGGAGCAGGACTAATCACTCTGGCGGCGGCAAAAACTGCACGTATTGTCGTGAGCATCGACTGCTCGTTTGATGCGGTTAATAATACTAAAGAGAACTTAAGGAGAAATAATCTGTATAGTAACTGCCATGTGGTTGAATCAGATTTGCTAGATGCCTTAGGTCAATCAGCAAAGTTCTCACTGATTGTTTTCAATCCACCATATTTACCAGAGGACGGTGAGCATACTGATTTGGACCACGCACTAGTTGGCGGAGAAACAGGTACTGAACTCACTCAACGATTTGTGACGCAAGCAGTGAACCATCTAATAGCGGGAGGAAGAATACTTGTAGTTTCGTCAACTCTTGCTGATAGAGATTCGATTCAAAAGATAATGATTAAATGTGGATTAGAGGTTGAAACAGTTTCAGAAACATCATTGTTCTTTGAAAAGATACAAGTACTGAAGGGAACTCTCAAAGAGGACCACAAGGAAACTGTTTTATGAAATCCAGAACGAAGCCGTTTGAAGCGTTCTTGGAGTCTCGAGAGGGAACAAGACATGTCAGAGAAGAAATCAACCAAGCCAAAAAAGGCGGCAGCTACAAAAGATGAGGGCAAAAAACCAGCTAAAAAAGCGCCCACTGAAAAGAAGACAGCTAAATCAGAGAGCGTTGTGGGCGAAAAAAGCCTAGTTTATGTAGATTATAGCGCTACGACAAAGGACGATGGCGTTGTTTTTGATACAACAATGTCTGAAGTTGCTAAAGAATCTGGAATTTTCAGGGAGAACGACCGTTACGAACCAATGCTTGTAGCCATAGGTTGGAACTGGTTACTTAAGGCCTTGGAAGAAGAATTAGTCGGAATGAAGATTGGTGATTCAAAAACTGTTGAGGTTCCACCAGATAAGGGGGCTGGGCAAAGAGACCCAAAAAAGGTCAAAATGATTGCTAAGACAAAACTTGCAAAACATAAAACTCGCCCCATAAAGGGAGAGCAAATAACCTTTGGAAATGAACGAGGAGTAATCACCGCAGTACTCGGAAGGCAAGTTCGAGTTGATTTCAACAGCCCACTTGCAGGTAGGACTCTTGTTTTTGACGTGACTCTTCGAAGCATTATTACGGATCCAGATGAAAAACTTCGAGCTGTGGTCAAAAGACGCATACCTGGACTTCCTGTTGAAGACTTTAAGTTCTCAATAGCAAAGAAAACGGTCACTATTGAGATGCCAAAAGAAACAAGGTATATTCAAGATGTTCAATATGCTGAGATTGGAATTGCTTCTGATGCTCTGAAGGTTTTTGATGATGCAAAGGAAGTAAAGCTTGTAGTGACTTTTGACAGACCAAAGCCAGTTGAACAGAACACAACCTAGAGCTTTGATGTGATGTGAGAATTAATGGCCACTGAGAAAACCTTAAAATGGCAAAAACAAGACGAGATTTTGTCACTAGTTCTCTAGAATTCATCTCCTACATGGAGTTTATTGAAATGGAATATAATACTCAGACCCCAGCTGAATTGAAGACGGGGACAACTACTGTTGGTCTAATAGCCAAGGATTGTGTTGTTCTTGCCAGCGACCAGAGAGCCACAATGGGTTATCTGATTGCAAACAAGACAGCAAAGAAGATTTACAAAATCACAGATCGCATTGGTGCAACCATTGCGGGATCAGTAGCTGATGCCCAGGCAATAATGGATCTTCTAAAAGCTGAAGCTAAGCTTTTTGAAATCCAGAGGGGAAGACCCATTCGGGTCAAAGCCTTGGCACGTCTTCTAAGTAATATTATGTTCCAAGGTCGAGGACTCTATATGTTAGGGTCTCTTGTGGGGGGATTTGATGACGAAGGTCCTCAAGTCTTCTATACTGACTTTGTTGGAAGTGTGATTCCAGACAAATACGTAGCAAATGGTTCAGGCTCACCTGTAGCACTTGGTGTTTTAGAAACTGGCTATAAGGAAGACCTTCCAAAGAAGAAAGCAATCGAACTTGCTGTAAACTCTATCGCAGCAGCAATTGAAAGAGATGCAGCAACTGGAAATAATATCCTAGCTAGTGTCATTGACAAAGACGGATACCAAGAAGTCGATAAAGAGACTATCATGAAGATTTGGAAAGGGCAGTAGTGGCAATATTTGTTAACTATCTATTGAGCTAATCTCACCTAGGTCTGCCCCTTAGAAGGGTATTCAGTCGGACCGAACAATAAGTGGAATTGATACGCCAAGGATTGTGATGACTATCCATGGAAACCAATGAAGAAGAAGTAGAATATGTTGATATTAGAGAGGTAATAAAGAAAGCACTACCTCGATCATCCGCAATCAGTTCAGTTGAATATGAAGGTCCAGAGGTGGCTATCTATTCGAAAGCACCAAAAATTCTACTTGATGATGGTGATAAGATAAAAGCCTTGGCCCGAAAAATGAGAAAACGGATAGTGGTCAGGTCTGCACCTGAAGTTAGATTAACTCATGAAGAGACTGAGAAGGCAGTCCGTGAGCTTGTTCCGAAAGAAGCTGAAATCACCTCCATTGATTTTGATATATCAAGAGGAGAAGTGATAATTGAGGCTCAAAAACCAGGTCTTGTGATAGGTCGCAGTGGCACAACACTCAGAGAGATTACAAGGCAGACATTCTGGCGACCGAATGTGATGAGGACTCCTCCTATTGAGAGCAAACTTATCAAACAAATCCGATATATTATCCAATCCGAAGCTGCTACTAGAAACAAATCATTTCGAGAGATTGGTAAGAGAATTCATAGGCAAATGCTTGTCAACAATGGTTGGATTAGACTTACTGCAATGGGTGGTTTCCGAGAAGTTGGCAGGCAGTGCATGTTCTTGCAGACATCAGAGAGTAACATTTTGGTTGAGTGTGGTGTTAATGTTGGCACCCCCACCAAAGCCTTTCCAAGACTTGACATGCCCGAGTTCAGTGTTGACAATCTAGATGCAGTGGTGATAACCCATGCACATCTTGACCACTGTGGAATGGTGCCATTTCTCTTCAAGTATGGTTATCGAGGACCAGTCTATATGACTCACCCAACTCTAAATCTCGCGACACTTCTGCAACTTGATTATCTGGATGTTGCTGAGAGAGAAGGAAAACTTAGACCATATCGAGACCGCGATGTGAAAGAAGCAATACTACATACAGTGCCTCTTAGCTACGGAGAAGTTACAGATATTGCACCAGATGTCAGGCTTACGCTTCACAATGCAGGTCATATCCTTGGATCAGCAATTGTTCACTTTCACATTGGCGATGGACAATACAATATGGCCTATACAGGGGATTTCAAGTTTGGTAGAACCAGATTGCTAGAGCCAGCAACCTTCACATTCCCACGACTGGAAACACTAATTGTAGAAGCAACTTATGGCCATCCAACAGACAAGATGCCACCTCGTCAGGAAGTTGAGCGAAAGTTTGCGTCAATATTGAAGCGAGCTTTGGAACGAGGCGGAAAAGTTCTGATTCCCGTACTTGCAGTCGGTCGTGCGCAAGAAATCATGCTTGTGATTGAGGATCTCGTGTCAAAAGAGCGGATTCCAAAGGTGCCTGTATACATCGAGGGAATGATTGCGCAAGCTACTGCAATTCATACTACACATCCAGAAGCTCTCAGTAAGAAGATACGGGAAATGATTTTCCATCAAGGAATTAACCCATTCCTCTCTGATATTTTCGTACAAGTCGATAATCCAGAGCAGAGAGAAGAGATCGTAGAGGCTGAGCCATGTATTATAATGGCAACATCAGGTATGTTAGCCGGAGGACCCAGCGTTGATTACTTTAGACTCCTTGCACCAGATGAGAAGAATCTACTATGCTTTGTCAGCTATCAGGGAGAGGGGACCATGGGACGCCGAATCCAGAAAGGTTGGAAAGAAGTGAATATGAGAAACAGGGAAGGGCAAACCACAGTAATTCCGGTCAATCTAGAAGTAGCCACTGTAGAGGGCTTCTCAGGTCACTCTGATAGAAAGCAGATTCTGAATTTTATCAAGAGAGTAAGTCCTGTACCAGAACGTATACTGGTGGCTCATGGTGAAGCGAGTAAGACAGTTGGACTGGCTTCAACTATTCATAAAGCACTGAATGTGGAAACAAGAGCACCAATGGTCACTGAAACTATGAAGTTAAAGTAACCATTAGAAACTCACAAATGAAGGTGTCACAATCATACAACCATCATTCACAAGTGCAATCTCGGCTTGGTAACCTCTTGTTTCTCCACGGATCCGTTCAATAATGCGACGAAGTTCAAGATGAGTCTGGTCATTTCCATCATTAAGCCTTGAAATGTCCAAAAGTACGATGTTTCCATTTCTAATCTCGTTCACAATATCAGGCACATCGGCCAACGACTCAAGTTTCTTGGTTCTAATGAAGACCTGTTCAAGTTCAGCAAGTCGCTTGATGTCATGTTGTGGGTCTGATTGTTTTGATTCGGAAACTGGGGCGAAGAGCCCAAGGCTCGGAAATGTCCTTTGACTAGTAGTTTCCTCAGATGAGTCAGTAGTTCGATTACGTCTAAATAGAGACCTCACTATAAACACCTCAGCTCATGATAATGGCATGCAGTATGAAGAAAAGACCGAGTATTATAATCTGTAGCCAACCTTTATCACAGTCCCAAGCAAGAATTTGGTGATAGCGATGCCTGAGCAAGTTATGGAGAGTGATGATCACTCTAAGGTAAGAGAACAGCTGAAATCTCTTAGCAATCGCTACGCAATGGAGATACTTCAAGTATTGAGCCCTAAAACGGGAGAGATTGTTCCAACACTAGGTTGGGACAATATTGTTGATGGCATCCTATCACTCGATGGAATAGACAAACCATTAGTAAAATCCAAGAGTGAACGCACTCAGACGCAGGTAGATTATGAGGAACTTCGACAAAGCCTGATGTCGGGTGGGACAATCTATGAAACTATGAATAAACTCGTACGCTCAGGGTATGTGATATCAACAGGTGATAAAGGTAAAAAACAGAGAGGGTTCATGATATCACATGAGGGCAGGCTTGCATTAGCAGCTATTGGTAGATTAAGTGGACCTATTGGAACAGGGACAGATGTACAGAGAGCGGCAAAGATACTTTTGAAGCACAAGAATTTCGTGAGTCTTCTTCCAGCTCAGGAAAAGTTTGTCAAGGAGATTGGCGATATAGATGGTAATTTAATAATTCAGATGCCGCCGGGCTCGGGTAAAACGTTTCTTGCGATGATAATCATCCTGTTGAGGCTACAGAGAAGAGTCAGATGTCTCTATCTGAGTCCCTATACATCCTTGAGCAGGCAAATCATTGAAGAATATGGTACTCTGCTGCAAGAACTTGGTTATTCTGTTGTCAGACATGATGGATCAAGCAGAGCATCTGATGCGGAACTGGAGAAAGGTGACTTGATAATAGCAATGTATGAAACGTTCTCCGCAGCACTACTTCAAAAAAAGAAATGGACTGAGAAATTAGGACTAGCTGTTATTGACGAGCTTACCGAGCTTGATTCAATCACTGATGTCGATCCACAATCGTTGGGAACAGATAGAAGCACAAAGCTGGACTGTGCCATTACCCTTTTGAAAGACCAAACTCAGCTTGTTACTCTTTCATCTCGTTTTGGAGAGACTGAAGAGGTGGCAGCATGGCTTGGTGCAAAGGTGTTTAGACCAAATGTGCGGCTCGTACCAGATGAGTTCATTGTGAACAAGGTCGATGATAAATTCGAGATAGTGAGTAGTGATGGGACTCAGCGTGCAAACTCATCACAGGAAGACGTGCTTGATGTTGTGATAGAACATCTTGGCAATTATCAGGATAAGTCAATACTGATAGTAGTGGGATCTAGATTTCGTGCTCAAGGGATAGCAAGAAGACTTGCAAGAAGTCATCCTAGAACTGTGGCTCCGGATGTTGTAGAAAGAGTCATTGGGTTGGGAGAAGTTCTCCCTCTGAGTAACAGACTTGCAGATACTATGAAGTTCGGCACAGCATTCCACCATTCTGGTTTGGATACTGGAATCCGTGAGCGATTGGAACGAGAGATAAGAAATAGGACAATTAGAACAGTTGTATCTACCACAGGAATCACTTCAGGTATTAGCTTCCCATTTGATTGTGTACTGATTTTAATGAATCAGAATCTCTACTATCTCGAAACAAGAGCAAGATATCTACAGGTTGCAGGTAGAATTGGAGAAAATCATCTAGCTCAGTATGGGGGAAGAGTTTACCTTGTCTTTGAGGGCCCGAATAGAAACATGCCCAACTCGCAGGCAATGGAAACAAAACTGCTTCATAAGCCTCTTGAGCCATTGCGTCCTGGTATAATCTATCCAAGTTTAGCTATTTGCATTCTCACAAGACATACTTTTGATGGCAAAGTATTCACTCAAGCGCAACTAGAAGCAAAGTTTCTTGAGTTTGTAAAAGGCACATTTAGAGGATTTATTGACAATAATTATAGATTGGGCATGAAGAAGTTCTTCAGGACCCTCTTTAGATGGTTAGTAAAGCAAGATGTTTTCGAAGAAACAGAAGATGGTTTCAAGTTGTCAAAGGAGGCACAGAGTGCAGCTCATGCGGACCTCGACATTAGTGACTATCTGCGAATCAAAAGTGGTCTATCGAAAATTGATGAGAATGCTGATGAAACAGCATTGATAGATTTGATACTACAAGCTCATCTACCACAATCAATCAGACCAAGGACTTTCATGCCCTCCAAAACAGAACTCAAAATCATGAACCTAGAACCGCCAGAAGAATGGTATATACGAAGAGTACCTGAAAGACATAATGTGAAAAGCTCTGTACTGCAGGCTTGGCTGGATGAGCAAGATGTAGCAACCATTGTCAAGATGGCTGCTGAGCTGGCAAGAGGTATCAGCTTGGATGAAGGGGATCTAGACTCCCTACTAGGTGTCTGTAGCCAAGTTGCTGAGAGTTTGAGTGAATATCTTAGGGCTTTGAAGAAATCTAATCTAGCGGTTCGTATGAGCGTACTTTCGCGACAACTTCAATATGGCGTCGAAAAAGAGTTGGCTATCTCAGATTTACTTGAGCTAAGACTGCTTCCTGGCGATGATTCACCATCTGGTAGACTCTCGAGGAGCACAGCAAGAACACTCTATGAGAAAGGCTACACATCAATCTCTGATGTTGTAAAGAGAGATCTTGGCGCCAGCAAGGAGGGATATGCTAGAGACCGCTTTGCAAAGAATTGTGGATTAGAACCAAATCTAGCAAAAGAAGTTTACAAAGCAGCTCTATCACATATTCGTGCCAAACTTGGAGATGATGATTAACTCCTTCCAAAGACCCAGAGGTCGTCATTGATATGATGTACAGACTTGATGACTTTCCCACTGGATACTGTTCTCAATTCGTCCGCGCCCATAAGAGATATGCCCACTGCTAAAGGTTTCCCGTGGTTCTCATCAACTACAACAACTACGCTGTTTTCCTTGACTCGATCTTCCACTTGTGTTATACCCGGACGCATAATGTCAGCTCCGTTCACTACAAACTTTACTGCGCCCATGTCAATAGTGACTCGAGGTAGGTCTACTAGGTTGTTCAGGAGGGCACGTAGAGTAGGGAACATGCGTCCTTCATGTTGGAAGAAGATTATATCTCCATTCAGGAGAAGGATACGTGATCCATCATCTAATATCCCTCCCTCAAGTTGTGACTTGGTATCAAGGCCCCTAATCGAAGAGCCTATCTCGTTCTCGATTTTAGCAATCTCATCTCGTTGTTCTCGTTTCTTGAGAAGATGTCGCTTCTTTATACGTTCAATTTTTGGCATTACTTAATGATTGTAGTGGACTCCTTTTGAAGCCTACGTCATGGAAGTATCCTGAAATCCTCAGTCACCATCGTCATATTTTTAAGCCATGTCCAAAGGATAGGGCGGACATCCTATGCCCGTCGGCCATATGATGTTACTTCTGTGATGGTGAACGCAATGAATGCAGCTAAACCCATGGAACTACTTCAGACCTCGATTGGAGGTCAAGTACTTGTTGAGCTAAAAGGAAAGAAGAAGATCAAGGGCAAACTGCGTGGCTATGACCAACACCTGAATCTTATACTTGAGGATGCTGAGGAAATCTCAATAGATCCTGAAACAGGTGAGCAGACAATCGAAGTAATCAAGACAGTGATAGTGAGAGGCGACAATGTCGTAATCGTTTCTCCTCCACCAAAATAGTACAAGGAGTGCATGATAATGGGAAAAGGCACACCCTCCAAAGGTAAGAAGAACAACCCACACCATATTAGATGTAGGAGATGCGGAAGAAGGTCCTATCACGTCAGACACAAGAAATGTGCAGCTTGTGGATTTGGTTCTTCAAGTAAACTCCGGCAATACAACTGGGCACATAAGAAGGTTAATGGCATTCGAGTGCGTGGCTAATCTGCATAAAACGCTACTATGAGCCATCTCATTATTCATTTGACTCAGAGGAAATTTCATCAAATACCTCTATCCTGTCAATGACAGGTATAAGCAAGACAGTCCCACCTTCATTACTATCTCTTAGTAGTTTTCCTAGACGGTAATGCCTGTAGTGTGTCCCTTTGTAGAAGACGCGAACATATAGTTTGATGTAGAAGACGAGGATGATGACAAATAGCATCGAGAGAGTGAACATTACATTTGCTAGGTGTGAACCTAACCAATCCATGAACGGGACTTGAATCAACATTTTGCAGCAATGCAGTAGCATTGCATGCACTCTTAATTGCTGTTATTGCTCTACAATTCTATCACTCGCTCCAACAAAGACTGTGAGCCAGCAAAGTGAGCAGGTAAATCAGCTTTGTAGTCATTTCAGGCTCTGGAGTAACTAGAAGAATGTGATTCCCACTGCTTTTATAACAAATCTATGAATTTTTTGAGCACATCTTTTGCATAGATAGTTGTTTTGCAAAATCGACAAGTAGTTTTATCGCCTTTCTTAGGATATTTGTTCTTTTTGAAGCAGTTTGGGCATTCGAGTGCCCAGATTAGTAATCCCTTTTCATGCAACAGAGAAAGAATTGTTTGAAAATCAGCTAGCATTTCGAAAGGACCTGGTATTCGTGCGAGCGCTTTACTTGAGATGTACCTACCCGTTTCAGTTACTCTCCCATCTAATTCTCCTCGCGAAATTAGATGAGTCACTAGATCGGCGATTGTGAAGTACACTTGGTCCTTTGGGATTTTCTTTGGGTCAGATTCATGTAATAGAGCTATGAGTGAGTGGACTTGCTTACTCATAGCAACT
>JAEORI010000213.1 GCA_016840965.1 Candidatus Thorarchaeota archaeon
AAGTGTTGTTTTCAAAGCGTTAACGTTTGACTCGAGCTGAACCTTATCGCCGATCCGACGTATCATCGACGCATCAAACAACGGATCTTTGTCAGGCCTCAGTTTGATGGATTCTAGAAACTCCTCCCAATCAGAACCAGCAAGCACAAACTGCTCGAGTTTCAATTGGCCATCAAATGTAAAGGTCATGTCATTGATGCGACCAACCTTCTGACCGCTTGAGTCTACGACGTCGCAATCCCTCAGATCCCTGCAGTTCAGGGATTTTGTTATATCCACGAAATACCACCTTGAAAGGCTGTTAAGTGCAGGGCTAGTTAAAGTCTTCGAATAATATGTTTCTGTTCATATTCCAACAATGTAGATTCCTGTGAACAAACAATTCATTATATTAGGGGCACGAACATTTTACAAACTCGAAATTAGGAGACCTCAACATGGAGCAGGAACAGAATGAAGGTGGCGAAGTAGAAACAGGGCTCAGTCAAAGCACCAAAGGAGTTCTCATGATACTTCTCATTGGATGTAGTTTTCTTGTCTTTAATGTAGGAGGATACAACAATTTCATACCTAGTGATTTGAAACTCCTCGCTAGAATGGGTGTTTTGCTAGTTCTTCTCTTATTAACTATAATTCTCAACCAATCTGAGGGAACTTGGAAGAAGTACTGGCGATTATCCTTCTCTTTCCTTATAGCATCAATTGGGCTATTACTAGCATGGTTCTTTGGGAGATGGTACGAATTAATCCCAGGTCTCTCAATAAGTACTGTAGAGGGAGTAGCAGTCGCAAAGGTCGCAGAAGTACTTCCAATTGTCCTTGCGATACTTGTAGGTGTATGGTTGGTTGACAAGGATTACACTCCAATCTTTATACGCGGGGGTAATCTCAAGAAAAGTAGCAAGCTTGGTATCCTTGTATCCCCAGTAGCATTGATACCATTTTTTGCTCTTGGTGGCTTAGGTCTCTCTGTTGGTCTTGATGTGATTGCTCAATGGACTCCATGGTTGTGTGTATTCGCATTTAGCAATGCTTTCATGGAGGAACTGATGATCAGGGGTCTATTCCTGAAGAAATATGAGAATCTCTTTGGGGAAAGGTTGTCACTGCTTCTGACAGCAGTTATTTTTGCTATATTTCACCAAGCAATCCTAGAGTACACTGATATCGTCACATTCTCTACATTTCTTGGTATCACCTTTATCTTTGGATTGCTATGGGGATATGTGATTCAGAAATCAGACAATATTTGGGGTGCTGTCCTTGCACATGCAATCGCTGATATTTTCTTTATACTTGCAGTGTTTGGAGTATAGTGACAAACAAATCTTGAATTTGGTGCCAGCTCATGCATTCTCTCCAAAGAACATAAGATAATCAGTCCCCGGGACATCGTGACCCAGGTGACTGAGAACCATTGCTAGTTGACCACGATGATGTGTTGTATGCAAGAGATATTGGAGGAAGAAGTCAAAAACATCAATCTCAAATGGTTCTTCTTTGATGTGCATGACAGTTATCTTGTCCTGAGGAATCTCCTCAATTGCGTGACTTAGTCGAGTGTCAAGGATTTCCCAACGTTTGAGGAGCTCTTGTCGTGGTAGTAGTTTGACCTTATCGAAGACTGACTTGTCTTTCCGATCCTCGATGAAGTAGAAGCATGTTTCTAGGGCTAAAACTATATGTTGAACAAGTGCACGAGGGCTTGTTCCTAAGACTTCTTCTGAGAAATCTTCGGCATCCAACCCACTAAGGAGTTCCCTCATCTTCCAACCAGCCCAGAGATGATAGTCCGCAAGCTGTTTGAAAACCAATTCCTTAACCTCCAGTTACACTAGTATTTACTTTCGTATTAGTCTGCCGAGCTTCATCCTGCTAACTCATCCAGAAGTCCTAGCATCCATTGATCAATCGATTTCTTACCAGTCCATGTTTGTTCAAAAGGTGTCAAAATCAGATTGCCATCAACCTCACCCACCATGCCTCCATGTTTTCCACTCAGGAGGCACTCAATGGCAAAAGCTCCTAGACGAGTGGCAAGAATCCTGTCAAAATGAGTCGGATTCCCTCCCCGCTGGATATATCCAAGAACGGACACCCTGCAGTTTTCACCAATCTTCTCAGAGAGTGCTTTTCCAATCGTTTCAGCGTTTCCCAGCTCATCGCCTTCTGCAACCACAACAAGAACACTAGATTTTGCTCGTTCCTTTGCGTCAATGACTTTCTTTGCGAGTTCCTCTATAGTTGTTTCAGTTTCAGGCATAAGTATAGCCGATGCTCCAGTAGCAAAACCAACATGAAATGCGATGAATCCTGCCTTCCTTCCCATTACTTCGACGAGAAAGACACGCTGGAAAGATTGTGCGGTATCGCGAATCTTGTCCAAAGCTTCTAGCGCATTATTACAAGCAGTATCAAATCCGATTGTATAGTCAGTACCATCAAGGTCGTTGTCAATGGTTCCAGGAAGTCCAATTGACCAACCTTTCCAATGATTGCTAAGAGCATCTAGCCCACGCATTGTGCCATCCCCGCCGATAGCAATCAAAGCGTCAAAACCACGATCTGTCAATATCTTTGCAGCTTTTTTCAATCCTGCCTCAGTCTTGAACTCCTCAGACCTTCCAGTTGTAAGGATTGTTCCACCTCTATGTAGAATTCTAGAAACTGATCTAGAATTTAGCTCATGTATCTGTTGGTCAAGTATACCTTGGAATCCACCAAATACTCCGTAGATTTCGCAATTACGATGAATTCCAACTCGGGTGATAGCACGCAGAGCTGCATTCATAGCAGGACTGTCGCCGCCACTAGTAAGAACCGCAACTTTCATGGGTAATCATGATAACCAGCGGATAAATAAATTCGACTTACATCATAATTCACAGCAATGTGGTGGGATAGACATGCCAAAAAGAGAACATGGCTTGGGACCTGATGAACATGGAAAAATAGTCAGAGATGGCTATAATAAAATAGCTGAAGAGTATTACTCAAAGAGGAACCTATTCAAGAACGAGAGAGAGATTCAAGAATTCCTCGCTCACCTACCTGAAGGTGGCACAGTTCTAGATATAGGATG
>JAEORI010000214.1 GCA_016840965.1 Candidatus Thorarchaeota archaeon
AGATACAGTGTTGTTGCTAAATCTCCCCTAACGAACCTATGGGGCCAAGCAAACTCTGCTGGTTTCTGGGCTAAGGACTTCAAACGGTCAGGGTTTGATGGCATCATTTTCGAGGGTATATCTCCAAAACCTGTGTATCTCCTGACTGAAGATGGAAAAGCCGAGCTGAAAGATGCTAGAGAGATATGGGGAAAGACAACTTCAGAAACTACTCGCATTCTGAAAAAGAAGCATGGTGAAAAGCACAATGTTGCTTGTATAGGTCCAGCAGGGGAGAGATTGGTTAAATATGCTGCAATTATGAATGACTGTGATGAGGAGTATTTTGGTCGTGCAGCTGGAAGATGCGGCCTTGGAACTGTGATGGGCGCAAAGAACCTGAAGGCTGTAGTGGCTTTTGGCAAAGGAACAATCCCTATTGCCAATCCAGAAGAATATCGGGTCGAAGCCAAGAAGAGGTTCGATTGGGTCAATCAGAGCATGCTCAAGATGACATTGGAGGTATATGGCACTGCTACCATGGTCGACCTTTGCCAAGTTGTTGGAGGACTACACACTCGTAACTTTCAGACGGGTGTGTTTGAAGGCGCTGATAATATCAATGGCACTGCTATAAATGACACAATACTTGCCGCACGAAAACCATGTTTTGCATGTCCAATTGCTTGTGGTCGAATTGCTGAAATTAAGGAGGGCAAGTTCAAGAGCAGAGGAGAGGGACCAGAGTATGAAACAATAGGGTCATTTGGCAGTATGTGTGGGGTTGATGACCTTGAAGCTATATCCATGGCGCATTTTTTGTGCAATGAGTATGGTCTTGATACAATATCTGCAGGAAACTCCGTTGCTTTTGTCATGGAATGCTTCGAAAAAGGGATCATCACAAAAGAAGACACAGGTGGCATAGAGTTCAAGTTTGGCGATAAAGACTTGATTGTAGATATTGTACCCAAAATTGCCATGCGTGAGGGATTTGGTGATACTATTGCAGAAGGCACAATGAGAATGGCTGAGAAGTTTGGGAAAGGTTCGGAGCATTTTGCCATGCATGTCAAAGGTCTTGAACTTCCTGCATATGACAGCCGAGCGGCAAAAATCACAGGTTTGGCTTATGCAACAGCAAATAGGGGAGGGGACCACATCACTGCGTGGATTGAAGGACCTGCTTTTCTCTCAATGCCATTCATGATAGTGGATGATGCAAACGTTGGTGATGCGCAAAAAGAATTGCCTGAGAAGTCAGTGATACTGAAGGACTTTGAAGATGCCTTTCAAATCTTTGATGCCGTGGGAGCCTGCAAATTCATGGGCATTGTAATGACTGCAGATGATTGGGCAGTCTTACTGTCTAATCTGATGGGAATTGAATACTCTGCCATGGACTTCAGAAAAACTGGTGAGAGAATCTATAATCTTGAGAGAGTCTACAATATTCGAGAAGGCGCAACTCGAGAAGATGACAACTTACCACCCAGGCTATTGAAAGACCCGCTTCCTGAAGGTCCAGCTAAAGGTTTGGTGGTCAACCTAAAACCCATGCTAGATAGCTATTACGAGTTTAGAGGGTGGGACAAAAATGGTAAGCCAACAAAGGAAAAACTAATCGAACTTGGGTTGGACGGGATTATTGACCAAATTTATTGAGATAAAGTGTATCTATATGAGATGGTTGCGATGACTGCATCGTATCAAGACAAACCATGGCTCAAGGCATATTTCTTGGGACCCTACAAGTTGAAACATTCAATGGAGCCCTATCCAGAAATCAACGTCTACTCATTTTTGGAGAACTCTACACGCGAGTACCCTGAGAATATCGCTTGTGTATATGCAGATGAAGAGATGACCTACGAGGAACTGAAAGATAAGGTGGACCGACTAGCATCAGCCTTTGTGGATCTAGGAGTAGAGAAAGGAACCCCAGTGGCAACAGTACTCCCTTCGTGTCCAGAGTTCATAATTGCAGACTATGCGTGCATGAAGATTGGAGCAATTCATGTACCTCTAAGCATTCTTCACAAAGCGGATGACTTGCTGCACGAGCTCAAGGAGAGTAAAGCGGAGGTTGTTGTCTGTTCTTACCGACGAATTCCTCGTGTAAATGAAGTCAAACCAAAGACGAACGTAAAGACTGTAATCTATACGCCGACGAAGATCTTTCCTGATTATCAATTCCCCGAAATGGAGAAGATTTCTGAGTCAGGCTACTATCTATTGGATGAACTCTTGAAGAAATACAAACCTCACTCTGAACACGTCGAAATCAACCCCAGGAAGGATATCGCCCTTCTACCCTTTACTGGGGGGACAACAGGAGTTCCCAAGGGAACAATGCTGACTCACTACAACCTCACTTCAAATGTTGTCCAAACAATTCACTGGATGTTAGCGCCTCTTAAGGTGGGGGTTGAAGGGAAGGGGGCAACCACAATCTGCGTTCCAATATTCCACATGTATGGTCATTGGGCGGTTCATGCGAGCATATCATGGGGACTGAAGATGTTCTTGATGGACCCTAGAGATGTAATGAAGATTGTAGAGGTCATTAACGAGTACAGACCGGCAATGGTCTTTGCAGTACCAGCCCATTACACGATGTTCTGCAAAATGCCATTGAAGAAAGGACAGATATTCTACTACTCGGCGGCTGCGGGGCTACCCCCAGACCTTGCAGAGGAGTTCGAGAAAATCTCGGGAGTTCCTATGGGCGAGGGTTATGGCGCAACAGAAACCTCCGCGGCGGCAACAGCGAACATCTCAGCGTTCTCAAAAGTAACCGGGTTCATAAAGCAGGTAAAACGTGGAGTCGGTGTCCCGTTGCCAGACACTGAGATTCGAGTTGTAGATCCCGAAACTGGAGAAGAACCTCCAGTGGGAGAACCTGGTGAGATATGGGTCAGAGGCCCTCAGTGCATGGCTGGATATTGGCCAACTCTTGGGTCCGGATTGGAAGAGGGGGGCTGGTTAAAAATGGGGGACATAGTTAAGATGGATTCTGATGGCTATTTTACGGTGGTCGATCGAATCAAGGACATGATCAATGTTTCAGGCAACAAAGTGTATAGCCGTGTTATTGATGACATCCTTTACGAGCATCCAGCAGTTGATGAAGCTGGTGTGATTGGAGTACCAGATCCAGAAGTCGCTGGTACAGAACGGGTCAAAGCATTCATTCAACTAAAGCCAGAGTTCAGAGGTAAGGTAACTGAGGAGGAGATAATTGAGTTCCTCAAGGACAAAGTGAAGCCGTATGCTGTACCAAAGTTCGTTGAGTTCAGGGATGAGTTGCCACTTACCCTCATCATGAAGATTCACAAGAAGCTGTTGCGGGAAGAAGAATTAACCAAGATGTCTTAGTTTTCAACATTTCATCCAAAATGGTCTTGAATGAGAGCCTTCTAACGGTGGGAAACTGCATTCTAGCAATGAACATATGGTTCCTAGCTCGGCGTTTTTGAGAATATAGTTGATTGCACCACTCCAAATTGAATTGGTCATATTTCACAGATTAGGAAGTGGAGTAATCAAATGAAAGAACTAAGAGTCAGAGGCTCATACTATGATATGGGTCATCAATTCGGAAAGTCACTCCATGAGTGGCACAGAGAGTTTTCTCCATCGGATGAACTGCTCCAATTTGCTTGGAGATGTGAAGCCGCTGCACAGAAGTATGCACCGGGGATACTAGAGGAACTGAGAGGTGTTTCAGAATCATCAGGGACAAGTTATGAAACGCTAATCTCGACAAACTTGGCACCAGCTGCATTATTTGGATGTACTATATTTGCGGTGAAGGGAGAGGAAACCGTTAATGGAAGTCCAATCTACGCAAGACATCAGGACTGGATTAAGTCAGATGTGGAAGCGCTACATGTCATCCACGCAGAACCTGAAAACGGTCAGAGGAGTGTAGGATTCAGCTTCGGGGATCTCGGAAGATATGGTGGACAGAATGAAGCGGGTCTTACAATTGCTAGCGCCTATGTCGGGATGTATGTAGGAAAGCACCCGAAACCTGGGATCAGGATGAACATCTCTACACGCTGGGCACTGGACAACTTCATCACCACAGAGGAAACTGTTGACTATCTCATGAAGATACCTCATACAGAGCCAGTGAATTATCTGGTAGCTGATGGTTCAGGAACCATTGCAAGGGTCGAAACATGTCCAGAGAAAACCGCAGTCAGATATCTGGAAGAGGGACTAGAGGTTGTAACGGTCTTCTATACGATTGATGAGATGAAACATTTGGATCGACCTTGGCCAGAGGATTTCCTCTTCTATGAATATGAAAGAAGGGTGAAGAAGTGGTTCGAGGAAAACAGAGGAAGCATCACTGTTGACAATGTCAAGACTCTGTGCAAAGACCCAGAGAAAGGCATCTGTGAATATTACGGCAATCCAGGGGACAATGATGAGATAACAATCTGGTCATGGATAGCAGAAACGAACCCGGCAAGAATTCAGATTGCACCAGGTCCTCCATGCAACACTGAATACAAGCATTTGAAATGATAGACCCTAATTCAATGTCACTCATTTGGTTCTAATCTGACTAAGTAGAATAGCGATAGCACGGGCTATATAAGAATCTGAAGAATTCAGAAATGGAATTCTGTGCACACTCATAAAGAAACTTCACAAGAAAGTGCTAGGGAAAAAGGAAGCAGCCACAATCTCAGAGATTTCTTAGCTTTTCTCCATTTAGATATGCTGTGACTTTATTGGAAGATCCAAAAACGAGGTACATCAAAGCTATACCCAATGGAATTAGGAAGAGAATAACAATGACAGCTACTCTATGAGAAACCATCGCTACCGGTGGATAGACTAGTGTAAAGAGTGTAATGAGAAAACCTGATGTCGCTAGAGCTATGACCTGTGGAATGAATTCACCCCAAGGTGCCATTACAAGTGATAATAATGCAATTAAGATGAGTTTCATCCTCCAGTTTTTGATTGTTCTCAGAGATTCTTCAAAATAGGCAACATCGTTCTTTTCCAACTTAGAGTTGTCTTGCGTCCTAAGCCATGTTAGAAGACCATAAGATGCTTTTACATTGTCTGAAGTCCGGATTAGAAAGACTGCAATAATGAGAACTATAATTGATGCTCCTAGGAAAGCGAACAATCTGTAAAATATTACAACAACTGTAGCTGTTGTTGGGAAGATTAGAGCCCCTATGATAAAGAATCCAATAACTGTCCTGTCATTGATGAAATTACGGATTGAGATTCCAGCCTTGGATTCTTTTCCTTGAGCAATATACTCCGAAATCCATTGACGAGATATACAATGTGCATACCCACGTTCAAGTGACCATTCAACCTTGCCGTCATCAAGCTTCGATTTTATGTTCAGAAACAATGCCCTGAAACCTGTAATTCTCCAATGCCAAAGAAATGCGAGTCCAATGCAAAGTAGACCGAGCCCTATCAATGATGCAAACATAAACAGTGGAGTTCCACCTCCATCAACGATTTTTCTAATATTACAATATTAAACAAATCAAAATGAGTTTTTGGTTTCTTGACTTCATTAGATTGTGTCACATTTTTCTTCGTGAAGAGGGGCTTTCGAAATCTACTTAGATAGCGGGGATTGTCTGTATTTTATGCTAGACTTCATCGTGGGGTATGATCTTGAGGAGTTCAAAAAGTACTACAGTACATTGAGTGACCTTCACGAGTTTTACATCAAACGCACATCTCGAGGTCTAGGAGAATTCAAGCTAGGTGATGATGAGAGATTTCATGTTGAGAATGACATTAAGCATCTAATCATCTGGGTGGATTCAATTGAGATTGTTGGCCACTGTATATGGCATGAAACAAGCACCGATGAGATGACTCCAGAGGATCCAAGGGATGATGATGACAAAGAAACTCTAAGAGACCTCTTTGGCGGACAAAAAGGGAACCTAGTTGAACTGCACGAGCTCTGGTTGCAGACAAAACATAGGGGAAAGGGGTATGGTCACCAGTTCTTTGACTTCTTCGAGAGCCTAGTGACTCGGAGCGGATTCGATGGTATCATTCACTATTCTGATCATCCAGCAGTCATAGATATCTGTAGAAAACGTAGCTATAAAGAAGCGTTCCTTGAGAGTTCAGGTTGGTATGTCTTTGTTATTCAGTTTCCTATAATCAAATAGACTAATTACAAACTTCATACCATGGATAGACCCCAGAGAATTAGGAGGTTCTGTTGTGGCTGAAGAAGCAATAAGATTGAACCGAGACTTTCTTGGGAAAGAATATCATTCTGGTCCTCAGATCATAGAACCGGATAGCATTCGAAGATATGCACTCGCAACTAATGAGAAGAATCCTCGGTATTTGAGTGCGAAATCTGATGTAGATATTGTACCACCACCGCTCTATTCTGTTGTGTTCTTACCAGGAATCCTTGATCAGCTTGTTAATGATGCAGAACAGATGCAACTCAACATTTTGAGAGTAGTTCATGCTGAGCATCGGATGATTTGGAAGGATGTGTTTAGAGTTGGAGATCAGATACATACCACTGCGAAAATTGTCAATATGGAAAGCCGTGGAACAAACGAGATTCTTGACCTTTTGATACACTGCAAGCGAAAAGATGTCGTAGTAGTGGAGATGAACTATCGATTATTGATTAGAGGCAAGAAAAAAGAGGGAGAAGAAAAAGCCTCTAAGGAGCCTCTGGCACCTGAAAAGGGTAAAGTCGTCGTGAAACATAAAACGAAGGTTACTGCAGACCAGGGTGTGAGATATGCTCAAGCCTCAGGAGACCACAATCCAATTCATGTGAGCGATGAGATTGCTAGAAGTGTTGGACTTCCCAGAGCTATCCTTCATGGATTGTGTACGATGGCTCTTGCATCACAAGCGATTGTTGATGGACTCATCAAAGGGGACCCAACACAACTGAAGAGTATGAGTGTTCGATTTTCACGTCCAGTATTATTGAACCAAACTCTAACGACAGAGGTATATGAGGGAGGAACTGGAACAAACAGACGACACATGGTTCATTTTGAAACACGAGACGAAAGTGAAGTTCCCGTGTTGATTTTTGGGCTAGCTGAATTAGGAGAATAACATCACTCTCACCCGGAAATAGGAATATAGTATTAGTGTCAATGTAGATATTAATTACATTATTACGTAATGGCGTAAAATATATATTCGTCTTTGGGTATAGATGTTCTGAAGGGAAACCTCGATGGAAGGAAAAATGGCATGCAGAATAGAGAAAATTGGGAAATTTGCAGTACCCATTTGTGGACATGATGTATTGACTGAATTCATGGTACAGGACCTACGGGCAAAAACAAACAATGGAATCTTACTCTATGGTGGTCTCTATGCTAATGAATTGGAGGACCGCTTCTTCTGGTATGTATCACCTCTAAGCCCACTCAACATTACAAAGATTCCAGCAATGGTGGATAATGGGATTAAAGTTATTGATTATATTGCAGAACTCACCAAAGGCAATAGGATTCAGACTCTTTTTGAGGCATTTGAACAACCTCTCTTAAATAACATGGAAGACCAAAATGTCAATGTATTGATTGACTTAGGTTTGCTGATTAGGACTGATAGCGGAGTAGTAAGAATAACTGAAAAGGGAATTGAGCTGTGTTGTGTCTTGGCACATCTAACGGTCAACCACCGAGTGAAACCACCTCCACAACTGTTGAACGAGATTTTTGAAGCATTTGCCAGGGTGGGACTGAACTTGGAAGATATCCAAAGACAACCAGACACGACAATGACCGTGGATTCAATAATGGAGATTCTTGAAGAGAAAGAAGAACTTGAACATCTTATGAGCGTTGGAGTAGAGGTTCAGAAACTTCGTGATGTCATTCAACTCTATCTCTGCCCGCCATTCTAGCTTGCAAAGCTCTGATTTCGAGGAGAGATGAACTTGACAATTAAAGATGACAAACAGATCTTGGAGGAGCTTGATAGGACAATACTTTCACTAGTCGAACTACGAAAACATCTTGCAGAGAAAACACATCAAAAGAAGAGCGTGTCTTCAATGCAGGAGTTCATTGAGATGCTCAGGAGAGAGATGCCCTCATTCCAGATCATAGTTGATGAGCTTGAAAGATACCGGGTAGAGAATAATTTTGATGGAGTCATCATCAATGCAGGTCTCTATGGTGCAGAAGCCCCGCCAACCAATATCTGGTGGACTGTAGTAAACCCAGTGGATGATCTTTTGGTCAAAGATATCGATGTTTCTAATTTGATAGACCTAGTTTCTCACGAGAACCGGTTGCATCTCTTGAAGTTCCTCACTACTGGCCGCAAGACATACAGAGAGATTTCAGAGCATCTTCAAATCAAAGGTGGTGCCTTTGCTCACCACGCCTCTCCACTTCTGAAGATGAAGTGTATTGAAAAGGTTGAGCGAGGAGCCTATAGCATTACAGAACGAGGATGGGAGGTCCTATTGACAATTCTCTCAATGACAACCCGGCTGAGTGAGGAATCTCGATAGACTGATTACACGGTTCTTATCAAAAAGGAGTAGCAGGAGATTTCATTATAGTCAGCCCTTCAGGAAAGAGAGGAGAAATTAGAATATGCCAAAACCATTCAGAGTGATACAGATTGGAATCGGATCATTGGGCCATCATATCACGAGTTCCATACAAAAGAGAACGAATATTGAGTTATTGGCGTTAGTAGATTTAAATCCTGAATTAGTTGGAGAGAGAACTAGAATGGGGGTAGAATATGATGCTTGAGAAATACAATGCAAGGACTCCCAAGTCTGAAACACTCTGGAAGAAAGCAGTGACACTGTTTCCAGGCGGAGTGAGTCACAACATTCGGAATTTTGGAATGCCCGGATGCAACTCATACCCGCCCTATATCAGCCATGGCCAAGGAGCGCATATATGGGATGTTGATGAAAATGAGTATATTGATTGGTGGATGACCCACTACTCGCTTCTTCTTGGACATAATGACCCCAGGGTGAAGGAGGCAATAATAGATCAAATTGAAGCAGGGCATCACTTTGGGACTCCAACTGAGCCAGAGGTCAAGTATGGCGAGAGACTCAAAGAAGCAGTACCTGTACTTGAGAAGATGCGATTCACATCTACTGGCGGCGAGTCCACCATGTATGCTGTACGGCTAGCGAGATTGTTCACGAAAAGAAAACTAGTGGGCAAATCATTGGGTGGATGGCATGGCGGGAACGATGCTCTCACCTATCACATGAGTCATCCGTATTCTGATGACCCGTTCTATAATGGTGTGTCTTTCGACTACAATAACAGAGAGAGTTTTGATCAGATGCTGAAAAAACATGGAAAGAACCTAGCGGCTGTAATTATTGAACCTGTTATTGGCGCTGGTGGTGGCATACCACCTGAGAAGGACATACTTGTGTATATGCGTGAGGAAACCGAAACTCGTGACATTCTTCTCATCTTTGATGAAATCATCACTGGATTCAGACTAAGATATGGTACTGCAGGTGATGGTCTCTTTGGAGCGAAGCCAGACCTACTCACACTTGGCAAAGCAGCTGCTGGTGGAATGCCCCTTGGAGTTTATGGTGGTCGTGAAGATGTCATGGCCTTAGCTGTTCCAGGGGCTCAAGGGGGTCGATGGGTAGGCGGTGGAACATTCTCTAGTCATCCTCTATCTATGGTTGCAGGATTAGCAGTACTTGAGCGTCTACGAGAGTTGAAAGACAAGTATCAACGGTTGAACGGGATGGGCGACTCCTTTAGGCAGCGGCTGAACGATATGCTACAGGAAATGAGAGCACCACTCGTTGGGACTGGCTATGGTTCGATCAATTTCATCAGCCATCTAACCTCAGTATTGAGTGAGCCTCCAAAGACACCAGGACAACTTGGAGCTCTCTTTGATCACAAGAAACAGGACCTGTTCCAAGGACATCTTATGCAGGAGGGCATATTTGGCTACCACGGACTTGGGGCGCTTTCATTTGTGCATACTGAAGAGGACATAGAGAGGACTCTTGAAGGAATCGCCAATGCTGTCAAAAATATGAATCAAATGTAGACCAATCAGACAAAACCCTATTTGGATTGAAGCCAATCTGCTCTCAAAGGATGCATTAAGGGGAGTATTGCAGATAACTGGAGATTCTTCTCAATCAATTCCATTGACTGAACAGCTCGATGCACAAAGCGTGAACGAGATTGTAGCTGATGTGTATCAACGAAAAGGATTGACCACTCCATACAAAATTGAGTTCGAACGAAAATCATCCATGGATTCGAAACCTGAAGTACATCTTCAAGAAGAAAGTCTTCACATTGTGGCTTCTGTAGAACCGGAATTAAGACGACTTATTGGGAGATTTGTTCTTGAACAGTCCTGGACACCCCACGAGTGGTTACTCACAAACCATGTTTGGACCTACACTGCGATAAGCATGATACTCGTTCTGACCCTACCAGTAATCAGTTTCTCCATGGCTTTCTTATTCTTTGAACTACGTCTTGGTCTTGTGGCAATTACCGTAGCTGGAGTAGTGATATTCTGTGTCTGGGCTGGGCACAAGGTTTCAATTACGAGCGTCTATCTACTCAAAAAGCTCACCTTAGAAATGGTTGAATTGGGATGCATGACAGAGTATGATTCCAAGGACTACGAGGGCGCCCCCCATAAAGCTGCTATTGCTGGGGCAGTCATCTGTTTATGGGGTGGATTAGTAAGTGGAGCACATGGTATGTCCTTTCCCACATTAACGGACTTCATCTTCATCTTTTCACTGGTGCCCACTGGAATTGCAGCAGTCTACTACATGTTTTCTGCAATATCAAGATTCATTGACGTAAATCTCTGCTTTGAATCTGAGGACTATGATGAGGAGTCGATGGATGAAGAGGAGTATAATCCATGGGCAGAGTATGAAGAGAACGAGTACCTCCAAGCTGAGTTCACAGACCTAGTCGAGAGATTAAAACTGAAAGACTCCCTCGTTCAAAAGCATGAGTCCGAGTTCCATAGTATTCGGGCGGGTTACTCTGAAACTGAATATGCACACTGCCGGTGGGCATATGACTTTGTAGAAGATGAAACACTCTATATCTACTGCAGAGATGTAAGTGAAGCTGCAGCAAGGCGTTATGGTACTGGACTA
>JAEORI010000215.1 GCA_016840965.1 Candidatus Thorarchaeota archaeon
GTGGTCCACGTCAGTCATGATTGACTCGTAACGTGGATAACCAATCAGTGTGGGCCAGACGCTGCGTGGCTGGTCTTCGCCGGCGTAACCGTTCTTGCTCAAACCAGTACCATTGTCGATGACAACGGGTTTTGCGCCAAGAAACTCGTCTTCAGCCATTTTTTATCGGTCCTCGTTTAGTGGTTAATATGTCAGCTCAGAGCTTTTGAAACTCTGTTCTGACATTTCGTTGATGCCGATTATATTTAAGGGTACGTCCGACAAGTGTCAACTATTTCGAAAAGTATCTTAATAATATACAAATTGGCGTTAATTCGAGCCATTCTAAGCCATTTCTGGACATTTATCTTCGATAAGTATAATAGTAACCTACTCCCAATTACTAGCTAATATATCCGCGAACGGTGTGTGAATTTGCTTAGAAAACCGATAGAAGAGATTGTCCGCGAAGAGATTGAAACGGTACGAGCCAGAAGAATCATACTGGATCAGCTTGAGGGGGGACTGATGACTGGAGCTGAACTCAGAGAGAAAATCACTACGGATATTAAAGCTCAGATGGTGGCTGAGGGCGCAAGTAAGAAAGAGATTGCGAAGGTCAGGGTGACGAGTCCAAAGCTCTACCATAACACCAGACGTCTTGAAGAGCTTGGAATTATTGTCAGCTGGAAACAATCTCAGTACCGCCTCTTTGAATTGGACCCACGAGCAATACATCCGGTTCGCAGGGTTCTTGGAATCTCAAAACCACTAATGTATGTTACTTCGCTGAATAACCCAGAAGATCAGCGTCCTTTTGTGCAGTGGTTAGTGAACAACCCATATTACAACCCAAAGAAGCTGCTCGTCTTTGTAGAGGCTGTTCACTGGACCAGAGGGGTTTCTCGAATTATGGACCGCTTCATCCCTGATGATGCTTTCCGAGTATGGACAACCGAATGGAAAGAAGTACCTGAGCATGTCATGGGAGGAGAGAACGAACTTGGTTATGGGAATCTACAGAAGACCTATGAGTTCCTTGAGAATGAGATTCTCAATCACCTTACAGCTCATGATATAGTGTTTGATCTAACGCTAGGTCCAACTCTCATCACGTTGGCCATGGCAAAGCTTGCAACAGAGTATTCCATTACTGCATTTCAAGTTTCGACATATGATGCTGCTGATGCTGAGGTCAGCAATTACTGAAGGAAGTGATTCTTTGAAGGATGATGTTTCAATCCCAGCACTCTCTTGGAGTCCTCTACACATTGAAGATAGGCTAGATCTCTTAACCAAGATGGTTCTAAGTTCTCAAATTAATACACCAAAGAACAATACAAGGTTGTTGACAAAACTGGAGAGATGGCTTCAGGAAATCGGATTAATTCAGGAGAGTCTGAGAAGAATAGAAGAGGAGCTTGTGCCAAACATAGAAAAAATCCTTGGAATAGGATTTGTGAATAAAGAGCTCTTCCAGGTGGCAATGTTCCAACCTAGTACAAAGAATATATTCTTGGAACTAGAAATTCAGTATCGACGAATTAAGAACAACCCTCTCGGCTCTAGCGACTTTGAGGAGATGATTAACCTTAGTGAGATGGCAAAGGTTCTTGCACTCGTGGGCGATGCTGTAATCTCATCAGCAGTACTTCAACATCTATGGAAACCCCATCTTGCAGATGCAGGAAATATCACTCAGAGAAAAGCGGAGATAGTATCGAACGAGAACATGGCTAAGCTCTGTGACAAGTGGGGACTCTACGAATACCGCATCCATTTTGATCCTGATGTGCCAAGTAAGTCAGAGATTGACCATGACAAGGGCACTCTCGTGGAAGCTGTCTATGGCATCATATACATTGAACATCAATACAAACGAGTAGTAAATTTGGTTTCGCACCTGATCAGTATTCAGTGAGGTCGTACTCATCCTCTCGATATGTAAGAGTATCAGAAACTGGAAAGATTTTGTCGAACCGCTTACGGATTTTATCTGCATCACTTGCATCAGCGTATACTCGGACAGATGGGATGGTATGAGCTTGCTGCTTCAGAATTTTCATCAGTGGGCGACCTTCCTCGGTTTCATCAAGACTAACGATTTCAAACCCACGTTCTCCACCTATTAGTAGTGGGATTTGGCTTAGGACTTTCTCGCCAAGAGGAGGAGAAACCACATCTATAACTACACTTCCTTGATCTCCAGAAACCTCAATCTCGGCTTCGACCAATTTATTGATGTCGTGAAGCGTATCACGGAATAACTGCTGTGTTTCAATCTCGAATGATGCAAGGGGTCTAGATAGAACCACTTTGAACAGTTTGCGATATCGAATTCTTGCGTTATATTCTCTTACGAAGTCGATATCTGATTCTTCCAACCATCTGAAGAGATCGCCATCAGTCATCCGTGTGAACATTCCTATGCATTCATTCTTTGAGAGACTTTCTTCCTTCATTCTGAAGTATGTGGCTTTGGAAACCATCGCCTCAGTGAGCTTGACAGTTGGATGATAGTACAGATCCATCATCATCCAATTCCTACTAAGAATCAATGCTTCCAGAGAGTGGATGGCTTTAAGCATGAAAGCTCGGACGTACTTGCCTTCTCGATTCTTGACCACACGATTGGTCAGCATCACTCGCTCCGCAGGAAATATTCCAAGCTGCACTCCACTGAAATGTGCGTCTCTAATGAGATAGTCTGTCTTATCGATGTCTAATGGGTGGTCTAGAAACTCCGACAGAAGACTCATGATAGGGTCCTTTGTGCTTCTTCGAAAGATGCTAACAACATCGTTGGGCTCAATGTCGTTCTGTGTAAGGACATCAGTAATACTGCTATGCAGTATCAAAAACTCACCTAGATCAAGATGATCAAGACCAACCCAAGATTCCAGAGCATACTCAATTGTGTGGCTTGTTGGGGGGTGACCAATGTCGTGGAGTAATGCGGCTGCTCTAAACAGTTTCTGATGGTACTCATCGAGGAGTTGTGAAAAAGGAACGAAGCATGCTGTGTCTAGATCATCGCAGTAATTCACCACACGGATAGATTTCTGAGCTAGAAAATTAGTGCCAAGACAATGTTCGAATCTCGAGTGTGTTGCACCAGGATAGACTAGATGAGCTGGACCTAGCTGTCGCACATATCGGAGACGAA
>JAEORI010000216.1 GCA_016840965.1 Candidatus Thorarchaeota archaeon
CTTCTCCCTTCTTAATATCAAAAGAAATTCCATCCACTGCCCTCACATACTGCGATTCTCGTGTCATCAAAGAGTCGATGAACCCCTTTGATACTGGAAAATATTTCTTGATGTTTTTAACTTCAACCAGTACCATATTATTAGTTCCCTCCGAAAAGATGACATGCTACAAGCCGACCTTCCCCAATAGTAATCAAATCTGGCTGAGTTGTTCTGCAGATATCCATAGCATGTGGACATCTTGGATTGTACATACATCCTGGTACTGGATTAACCAAATCAGGCGGTGCTCCAGGAATCCATGTGAGCTTCTTCTCTGGATGTGTAACGTCTGGAACAGATTCGAGGAGTGCTTTTGCATACGGGTGTAGTGGGTCTTCGAAAAGTGCATCTGTAGGAGAGAGCTCCATAATCCTACCAGTGTACATAATTGCAATGTCATCAGCAGTTTGTGCAAGCACACCAAGATTGTGTGTTATCAGAATCATTGTAAGATTGAACAACTCCTTGAGTTCTGCTACCTCTTCTAGTATTTGCGCTTCCACAATCACATCAAGCGATGTCGTAGGCTCATCTGCAATTAACAGTCTTGGACGTAGTGCAAGTGCTAGTCCAATCATCACACGCTGTCGCATTCCTCCGCTAAATTGATGAGGATAATCTGTTATCCTCTCTGGAAGGATACCAAGGCCATCAAGGATTTCGTGAGCTCTACCAATTATTTCCTCTTCTTCAATATCTGGATAATGTGCTTTCATTATCTCTTCGAAATGAGTCTTGATTGTTATCATTGGATTCAAAGAAGTCATTGGATCCTGAAAGATGTATGCGATTTCCTTCCCTCGAAGGCCTCTCATTTCATCGTCATTCAAGTCCAGGATGTTTACTATGCCTTTCTGAATGACTCCTTTTGGATACTCAACATCGTCGTGAAGAAGTAGTTCTATACTACCGTTGACAATTTGACCTGGGTATGGGACTAATCGCATTATCGATCTTCCGAGTGTACTTTTACCACAACCACTTTCTCCAGCTAGTCCAAGGGTTCTATTTTCTTTAAGAGTGACAGAGACATTATCAACTCCTCTTGCGACACCTCTTCGAGTTTTGTACTCCACTGTTAAATCCTGAATTTTGAGAAGCGTGCTCACTCTAGATCACTCCTTTAGTTTTGGCGTGAGGACTTCATTCAATCCTTCTCCTGACAGCGTGAATCCAAGCGCAAGAATGACTATCATTAGTCCCGGGAATGTAATTACCCACCATTTTCCAGCTATGTACTGGTGCGATCCAAACGTGAGATCCCATCCCCAATCTGGTTCATCTACTGGTAGTCCCAAACCAACAAATGTTAGACCTGCTGCAGTCAAAATCGCATCCGCAAAGTTGATTGACATAACAACGATAGCAGATGGAAGCACATTAGGTAGTATGTATCGAAACAGTATGTCTCTATCTCGTGCTCCCAAGACTATAGCTGCTTCTACATATGGAAGTTCCTTAACAGTGAGGACTTGACTACGAATAACTCTGAAGTATGAAGGTATATACACGACAGCTATTGCCAGAGCCATATTTACCACACCTGGGCCAAGCATTGCAGCGATGGCAATAGCTAGAACTAGCCCGGGAAATGCAAAGATACTATCCATAATCAAAGCAACTACTTTGTCCGTGCTGCCGCCTCTATATGATGCGGCAAGCCCTAAGGGAACTCCGACAGAGAAGCATACAATCACTGATAGTACCGCGACTTGGAGCATTATGCTCCCGCCAGCAATAGTCCTGCTTAGGAGGTCTTGCCCAAGTGATGTTGTGCCAAGTGGAAATGTATCCGAAGGAGGTGAAATATAAGGCCCAACATCAAGAGAACTTGGGTCAAAAGGTACAACCCACCAGGAAACTGCTGTCATGTACACTATAGCAAATACAATCAAGAGTCCTGCAACGGTCACGTATCCTGGTGATCCTCTCTCTTTAAGTATTGGATAACCATCGTAGAGAAGGATTACCATAACCCCAAGAATTGTTCCTCCCAATACCAATGATAATGAGAGATTATGTTCGCTCTCTGGGACCCAGAAGAATCCTACTAATGCAGATACGAAACCTAGTATTATGAAAATCAGAGTAACAAATAGCCAACCTCTCCTTGGTGTCATCTGGTAGTTTTGTATTCTATATCTACGATATGCGCTCGAGAGAAGAACAATGAAAGCAAAGAGAATTGTGAGGCCAATAACCCAAACTCCGATTCCACTATTGGAACGCAATGCAAGTCCTAAGAAAGAAGCAATGACAGCTAATGATCCAATCACCACAATTGCTAGTCCAATGAGAAACTTGCGAGAGTGTTCCTTCCAGTCTCCTGTTTTTGGAATTAGGAAATAAAATACGCCGCTGATTGCTTTGCCTTGTTGTGACACTCTTCTTTCACCTCACAATCGAATTCTTGGGTCAAGATATGCGTACAAGATATCAAGAACAAGTGTTACAAGAGCTACTAGTATCCCAAAGAATACAACCACTCCCTGAATCGCAGTATAGTCTCGATGTGCTATCCTTTGGACCAGATATGTCCCTAAACCAGGCCAGCTAAATGTGGTTTCAGTAAGTATGGCACCAGCTAGAAGTGCAGCAAACTGGAGACCAATCATTGTAAGGATAGGTAAGAAGGCATTTTTCAATGCATATGTGTATGTAATTTTGCTTGAAGAGAGTCCACGCGCTTCTGCAGCCACCACAAAGTCCTGACGGAGGGTTTCAAGCATATTTGTCCGTGTTAGCCTGATGAATATTCCACAGAGGATTGTACCAAGGGTAATCGTCGGTAGTAGCAAATATCGTAAGGATACAACGAATCCCGTAATGTTTCCAGTTAGTAGACTATCAATTGTATACATTCCTGTTATTGTAATTGGTGTGGCATAGTGTGGGTCAAATCGCGTTCCCGTTGGCAATATATGAAGCCAGATTGAAAAGACGATTTGAAGAATCATTCCTAGGAAAAATACTGGAATAGCATATGTGACAATTCCAAACATTCTGATACCGTGATCTTGGATTTTATCATAATTCTTTGCAGACTTGACACCCAAAGCAACACCAAGAAGAACAGCATAGAGCATCGAGTAAATTGTCAACTCCAGAGTAGCAGGGAATCTAACCGCTATGTGTTGACTAACTGGTGTGAAGTCCTGCATAGATAATCCAAAATCACCAAATGGAAGTCCTGCTAAGTAATTGAAAAATTGTACATAGATAGGTACATCTAGACCAAGAACTCTCCGGAATTCTTCAAGTGTTTCTGGACTGACATTCCTTTCAAAATGGAGAAGTGCAGGGTCTCCTGGGAGAATCCGAACAATAATAAATACAAAGGTTAGTAATAACATTATCATTGGTATAGTCATCAGGACTCGTGTGACTACATAGGACTTGAGAGACATCTTTTTTCACCGATATTACTACTGTGCGAGTTGCACTCCCTGTTTTAATCCCTTCTACTAACGTAAAATTTTGGGTGGAAGAAAAAAGAGTAAGAGAAAGGTAGGCAGATTCGCCTACCAAATCTCTATTTTTTATATTTTAGAATCTATATGCTCTAGGTCATGTAGAGTAACCAGTGTCGCCAATTAACTGTGATATCAAGAACGACACCACCCACTGTGGGTTTAGTAACAGCTACAGTGCTGCTTTGCCATAGTGGAACTACTGAACATTCCTCGGCTTGAAGTTGTTGGAGTTCAAGATAGGCTGCTTCTCTAGCAGCATCTGTTGTAGCACTCCTTCCTTCCTGCCATAGATCGTATTGAGCAATACCACCTGCAGGATATGTGTTGTTGTAACCTAGATTTAGCCAGCTAGCGAATGGCAGGAATTCATAGTTGTCTGGATCTATGAAGTCTGGATACCAGCCATAGATGAAGACGGGCATAGAACCTTCGTTCCTAGCAAGTCGGAAAGTTGGCCATTCCAGTCCATTGAGATTAACTGTAATGACTCCACTTGCCTCCCAATCGGCTTTGTACACCTGAGCTTGTTCCAAGCTCTGTGGATAGTGTCCTGAGCTCTCATAATAGAGTTCTAATACAAGTGGGTGTGTTGCATTGTACCCGTATGGTGCAAGCATGTCTTGGGTGTAGGAGTAGTTAGCCCTTCCATAGACTTCGAAAGCTGGGCTGTGATATGCCATTCCCTCTGGAACCATGCTATACAGTTCATCAAATGTTCCAAGGAACGCTGATTCAACAACATGAGTCCTGTTTAGAGCAGCTGTGATACCTCTACGAATATCAGTAACGTTGTATGGGTAGATATCTTGCTGGAAGCAGAGATACTGAATCTGAGCTCCAATACCTTCCCAGACCTTCACTGCTGTATTCTCTTTGAATGCAGCAATTTGTGTTGCAGTGAGTTGACGATAAGCAATGTCAATCTCGCCCGATGTCATTGCTGCAGCCAAGGCTGCATCAGTTGCATACATTTTCAAGACAATTGTATTTGTCTTTGGATAGCCCGCTGCAGCGTTCCAATAATTGGGATTCTTTACGAGTCTAATCTCTTCGTCACTACCACCAACACGAGTCCAGCTATCTAGCAGATATGGTCCCAATGCACATGGAGTGAGTGGGTCACCATCTGTGTTGTAAGTAACGAGTTCATCCATTGGTGCAACAGCTCTGTCAACCATATAGGATGCAGCACATGCCATTAGTTGCAGGAATGGCGCGAATGGAATTTGTAGGTAGAATCTCGCGACGAATTCACTGATAATTGTGACATTGTCAATGATTCCGCCTTCTCCAGCATATCCCATGTTAAGCTGCGGACCATCAAGTTCGAATAAGCCATCACCTGTTAGGTTACAGTTTCTATCAAATGTGTATTTGACATCCGTAGCGTTGAACTCTCTACCGTCTGGGAATAAGACCCCTTGACGTAGTGTAAAGTCCCATATTGTACCACCAGCACTAGACTCCCATGACGTAGCTAACGCGGGTTGTATGTCCTCCGCCCCGGCTTCTGAACCGGGTTCTATTTCCACCAAGCCTGAGCTAAGTGAGATGATCATCTCCCAGCCAAAGTAGTCGTATGACTGGGCCATGTCGAGACTCGACTCTACCGAGTCAGTTGTGCCGACAATGATCAAATCTGCAAAGGGTGGGGGAGCAAGAAAGATCATATACCCAGCAACACCGCCTACAATGACTATGATGAGCACTATAGCGATGATTTGGTTTCTTTCCAAGTATTATATACCTCCTCCTTTACCGGTGCGATAATTATCTACAACGGAAGAAGTGTTTCTCAGTTGCACACTTTTCTATATAAAGGAACACCTCTGCGTACCACATGTGAGCCATCGTACACATGCGCGCACAAGTTTTGCCTTTCTGATGCTTCTCAATTCCTAAATAGAAAATAATGGCTGGTCTATCTGTTATTCTTCCATCTCAATAGGTGGATTTTTTCGGATGAAGTAGAGCGCATAAATCAGCGATATGATGGCTATTGAAAAGGCAACAGACATTATTATAATGAGATCCACTAAGCCTACAATGAAGATGAATCCAAGACCAATATAGAGAAACACATTCATCCAAAACAGTCGTCTATAGTGTTTCCTGCCATATTCGTCATAGACGAGAATGACATCGCCCATATCGATTTTCCCAACCTCTAATTGTATTCGAGTTTCCTTCAACTATCTTATTAATTCGATTTAGGAGGGAGATTCTGATTTATGTTAGTAGCCTCCCTCATTTTTCTTGATAACTAAAATTCTAGAATCTCTCTGACTTTCTTCTCAAGATTGGTTGTTGAAACAATTGTAGCAAATCCTGCTGCTTCACCTAGTAGTTCCTTTGCCTTTTTGTGGTATTCAGTGGGAACAATTACAAGGACCGGAATGTTGTATGCCTTCGCAGGGTAGAGCAAATCTATTGGTCGAAATCCTCTACGAATATCAACACCAATGGCAGTCGTTTTTGCAGATTCGTCTTCACATTCTCTTAGAGGGGGTAGCAGCTTATGCAAGTATCCAATGATCAAATCAACATCACCAGGCTCAATATGGGATGCGTTCTTTCCATGTCCGTCCCATTCATTCGCCAGTGGAAGCGTACAGAACCCACTAGCAACAATTTTCGTTAATAACTGTGAATCGGTTCCTTCAAAATATCCAACTATTTTCATCATATAACCTCCGCTTACTATAGTGCTCTTTTGACTAATAATCCTTCTATCCGGAATCGATTTTGCCTCATTAGATGATGGTGATATGTAGGAGTTTCAATAATTCGCTAACCTCAGGCATAACTTGGTGAATATTCATACTAATACACACAAGCAATGTGTAAATATAAACTAATAGCAAATATTTTCGTGCGTGGAGCTCTGATTGTCACAACAAAGCACGTGCTTTGCGAAGGGTTGCATGCACACTTTCTTTTATTTACAATTGATCAGTAAAGAGAATGTGAGGAGCCTTAAGGCAAGGCTCCGTCAGAATGAATGGATTACTCGATTAGCTCGAAATCCTCTTTCGCCGCCCCACACATTGGACATACCCAATCATCGGGCAAATCAGTGAATCTTGTTCCAGCCGCAATACCGCTGTCTGGATCGCCCTCGTCTTCGTCATAAATCCAGCCGCATACCATACATTCGTATTTAGCCATGTCAGTGTCTCCGATTTTTCCTATCTACTTCGGATATTTAATCCGCTCGAAAGTTTATGCTGTACTGGATAAAAGGGTTCGGATTGGTAGGAATAGGTGAAGATAGAGTTGAAAGACTCTCACTCTTCCTCCTCAAACTCCTCATTTGAAGCGCCTTCTTCGTCCTGTTCCTCACCGAGTGTCTCCAATCCTTCGTCCATTGGAACCTCTTCTTCTTCGATTGGTTCTTCTGGCTCAGTTGGCTCTTCCTCGGAGATTGGAGGCTCTTTCTCTTCTACTATTTCACCTTCCTCAACTGGTTCTGCTTCCTTCAACTTCTTCCTTGATTCATAGAGATAATAGAGCACCATTATGAATGCAATAAATGGAAACAGAATGAGCTTGATGACATCTGATACAACTCCCTGTAGACTTGGATTCACGATTATCAGAGTGAACACGCTATCAACAAACATGAACCCTGATGCAAGAAAATATGTGAAAGTTGCAGCAAAATCTCTCGAAATCTTGAATCTTGTTTCCAGATCTGCTCGGCTTGATAAAGTCCTTCCAATACCACTCATTGTATAAAGAATGAACGCGATAGAAATTGCGATACTCACAAGATCAAGACTAGGGTCAAATCCCTTCAGCACGTTGTATATGAAATAGGCTGAATAGAGTGAGATGAACAACCCTAGAATGGAAATTCCACTTGCTGTTGACTTGTTTCGTTCTGCAACTAGTATCATTCCATTTAAGAAATTGAAACCAATTGCTAGAAGTCCTCCAAGAAAGGCAAAACCAAGTGCTGGAAGCTGTGGGGTAAATAGAATCCAGCCGACAATTACTGCGCCGATGACAACCGCGTAGTTGAAGATATATATCGCTCCATAAAGGAAGCCCATGAGAAGCGACCGTTTACCTGTATCCACGCTCTTTGCAAAGCCAAGTGAAGTTCTTGTTGCGAAATATGACTGGAATCCAATCCAACCCAAGAACGTGATACCAACAAATAGGAAAATGAAAAACGGGAAGATAAAGAAGACCATCCCAATCAGCACAAAGGCACTTATTACTCCCCAGATGAGTGTATAGATGAATGACTTCTTGTACGACTCTTCACTCACGACGAAACGGTCTAGACCCAAGGCTGATATGAATGCAACCAGCATGAAGTAAATTGGGAATACTCCGCCAGAGAACACGAGTAAAGCAATCCCCGGAAAGACATCGCTCAATAACGCACCAAGCCTTTCCCAGACATTTATGAAAAATGCACCAATAAAGAATACGAGTGCAAACCATCTTAGTTTTTTACTCTCAAAGAATAGCTTAAGACCTTCGATGAAATTTGTAAGGAATGGTATTTCCACGATTACATCCTCCTCAAACGCAATTTTTCAAGTATCACTATGACTATTTATTCTTAAGCACGTGAAGAATTTCTGCTTCAAGGGTTTCCTTGACAGTTGGTTTTTCGATGAGCGTGCCTACTAGGTTTCCTTTTGCATTATAGAAATTGAACCATGGTATAGCTGTAACCCCCCACTCATTCATTTCAGGCGGTGAAGGAGGAGATGCCCATTTATGATTTGGATCTAGAGGAGCCGTCTTGATATTCGTAAACACTAATATCTCAAGACCTAGCTGCTCTTCAAGCTGTAACATGACTGGCATTGCTCTCTTGCAGTCTCCGCACCAAGCTGCGCTGAAAACTACGACTGTGAGGTCCTTAAGAATTACGTTCAGTTCGTCGACCACACTTGTATCTAATTTGTAGGTTCTATAGACTTCGAGGAATTTCTCCTTGTCCTGTTCTTTGAGTCCATTTATGTAGTCACGCACATTTGTAGTCCGTGCTCTAATATCATTGAGGTCGACCATATCCAAGGCACTAGGTCAATCCCTCTAAAACTTTTACATACATCCTTTCAGCTTTGATACATAACGCTGATAAGATAAAACTGGGAATCAGCAAATGTTCATGACAGGATCGGTGAAGTGAGTGTCAGTACAGCTTTACAAAGCAATTATTGTTGGTCCTCCAAATGTAGGAAAGACCAGTTTGGTAAGGCGATACAAGAGTGATGAGTTCAGAGAAACACACACAGCAACGATTGCTGCCGAACTAAGCGCTGCAACCTTTGAGTTTCCTGAAGGTCGAGTGGTTCTTACAATTGCTGATATTGGGGGACAAGAATCTTTTGCAGGACTTAGACATCAGTTCTACCAAGGTGCACATCATCTTATCATGGTCTATGATGTCACTAGCCGAGCATCATTTGAAAGGATAACGACAATGTATGAAGCTCTTACAGAAAAGATTTGCATTCAACGAGAGAAGTTTCTTGGTGGTTCTCTCGTCGCAAACAAATCTGATATGATAGAAGATGCTCAAGTTGCAGCTAATGAAGGTCAGCTACTAGCTGATCTACTCACCCTCAAGTTTTTTGAAACCTCTGCGAAAACAGGTAAGAATGTGAGTGAATTATTTCACTATGCAGCTGCTGAGTCACGTAGACTGCATCTTTCTAGATGAATCATGGGATTTCTCTAACAGAATTATTACTGTGTTGCCGCAGTCATTCTACAATCGTTTATTCTCATTGAAGATATTAAAGTAGGTGTTAAAACTTCTCTCCAATAGGTTTGTGTGAGATCGTTACCAACTGCGTCAATGTTCGAGAGCATGCGCATCGTATTATCGCTTATACGCATGTTTTTGATAGGTTTCAGCTCACCCTTCTCAACAAGGAACATTGCATCTCTTGGGATTGTTGAGAACTCTCCTGTCTGCTGGTTTTGAAATCGAGTATACCAGTTGCATGTTACGTATATCGTTGGCTTGGAAACCTCTAATAGCTCCTCTATTTTGTGGTCGCCATTTTCGAACACTATATTTGATGGTCCAGGAATGAGCATCTTCATAGATCCACCAGTAAGAATTGAGCTTCCTGTGCTTTCAGTTCCGAACATTCGAGCAGTAGTAGTATTATGGACATATGACTTGAGTATACCTTTTTCAAAAATTGTGGTCGTTCTACAGGGAGTTCCTTCCCAGTCAAATCTCCTGCTGGAGATTCCTTCTTTCAAAAGAGGATTATCTGAAGCTGTAACATTTTCAGGTGCAAGTTGTTCTCCAATCTTATCACCAAGGGGTGATGCTCCAATCATGACAAAAAATGGATTCGCAAGTCCCGGAATACTACCAATAATATCAGCAGCGACAGTTGGAGTCAATACTAGGTCATAGATGCCAGGTTTTCCCTGAACAGCTCCTACAGATTTTTTTGAAAAACCACCAGCTTTGGCACCTGCCTTAATCATCTCTTTTTCAGATTTGGATGGTTCGACTCCGCATAAAATACCTTGACCGGAATAATCAAGCTCGTCTTGCAATGCTCTAACATTGAGTTCGAAATAGGTACTCTTTTCTGAACCTTCAGGTCCTTGGCTTGATCTGAAAAAGAATTCTGATTTATCAAACCTAAGTGCTCCGGCAACTCGTTTTGCGCCTTCTTCAAGCGCGCTATCCACAACAGAATTAATGACATTTGGTGCATCTTCGCTAAATGAGTCAAATTTATTGTCATATTGGCTTTTCAGATCTGGATATGGTTTTATCGTATCTTCTATACCTGCATAGAACTGAGAGTCTGGCAGAATCTCGGTGAAAGCTACAACATCATCAACTGCTTGTTTTGCGTCACTTTCTGTTGATACCGGGCGTTGAGTTGAACCAGTCTTGGTTCCTTTGACGACAACGAACAACTGAAGCTGAAGTGATTCCCATCTTTTGCTGATATCGATTAAGTTCTGGGAGAATCTAATCTGTGAGCCTCTGGTATTGATTATCCTTGCAATGATGGTGTCAACTTTATCACTACCATAATCAACAGCGAAATCCACCATTGCTTTTATATTATCAATCCCGACCACTACCCTACGCCTCCCAATCGAATACTCCTGAAACGAAGTTCGCCGCCTCCCGCATATACAGGTATCCCTTGAGAAGGTTCACCTTTACCGCATGTACCTGGAAAATCGAAACTTAGGTTCTTTGAAGCTGCATCCAACGCTGAAAGAAGCCCTACACTCGTTGTTTCCATTATTGGCTTTTTCACCATGGTGTCTGTAATTTCACCATTCCTAATCAGATAGGCTTCAGATCCAGTATACTTTGATTGGTATCTCCTGTCATCTATGTTCCATTCTTTGAAACTATTCATGTAGACACCCAGTTTGACATCTTCAATCAGTTCATCAAATGAAAAATCTCCTGCTTCAAAATATGTATTTGACATTCGAATAATTGGCTCTCTGTTATATCCAGATGAACGAGAAGCAGCATTTGATTCTATACCAAATTTCGTACCAAATTCCCGGTTTAGTAGAGGCTCGTTCAAAATACCCTCCTTGATTAGCTTACGTTTTCGTGCTTTGACACCTTCGTCATCAAAAAGATAGAATCCTGATGTATTTGGAATTGTTGGATCTTCACTCACATTGACTGTTGCTGATCCTACTCTCGATTCACCAATCTTTAGATCTCTCCAGAAGCTCTCTCCAGCTTGAGCACCCTCTCTTCCCATTATCCTATCTCCTTCACTAGGATGCCCAACATTTTCATGAGCGATTATTCCTGCTACTTCAGGACCGACAACCATGTCAATGGGTTGATTGAGTAAATCTTCGACTTTAACCGCTTCTTTGGCTACTTTCTTTAATTTCACAACCTCATCCCCCACTCTCTCAACAAGGTTAGTATCCGCGATGCGTTCCCACCCGCCTGCTAGGGTGAGATCGAGGTATCTTTGTTCTGAGCCACTAATTCCTTTAGATGTTAAATTTGAATACATCAAAATGTAGGAAAGTTGGCTCTCGATTTCTGTTCCCTCGCTAGTTGTAAGATACTTATCTATCACTTTTGGACTGATGAAAAATGTAGATACATCTAATCCTTCCATCTGTTTATTGACTTCTACAGAGAGCTCCATTAACGTATCAATATCGAGATCTTGGAGCGACTCTTTTGTCTTCATCTTCCATTTGGTTTTGTTTGATACTGGTTTACCCAAATCAATTGGAATTTTCCTTTTAGCGTTCTTTGCCATTTTGTAGGCCACTGAAATCGAGGCTTCTGCGAGACTTTTTCCCAATCTATCAAATGATGCAAATCCCATATTACCATCAACTAAAATACGAACACCAATACCTGTCGAGGGTGTAAATCCTCCTGAAACTGGTTGACCATTTCTAAAGGCGAGCCCCTTTGTACTGTCTCTGACAAATCTGGCTTCGATATAGCTTCCTCCAAGATTGCTGCCAAACTCGACACAATAGTCAGCTAAATCATGCCAATCATTCAATATATGCACCATTCATGGAATAATTCCAACCTAGTGATAAAGACTCTGAATCACGTCGAATGGCCTGACCGCATAGTTCAAAACAACTCACTTATTCCTCCATCTGAGGCTTAGTATATGATTGAGGAAGTCAACAAAAAGAAATGGATGGCCATCTATGCATTTCTGATTATAGATGTTGTTCAGATTCTTCTCGTATCATTACTATACGTAGGACATCCAGTTTTTGTATTAGGGTTTGACTTTGCCAACACGAATCCCATCATATCATTCTCGCTTTTCGTAGTAATCAGCTTAATGCAAATTACAATGCTCTACTTCACAGCTACTCAGATGCTTCGGCAAAAGGATTTGATAAAGCTATATCCCGGTTTTGATCAAGAAACAGAGTGGAAGTGTAGATACTCTCGAGATGAAATTGTTGGCTGGACACAAGAACTCGCGAAGCAAAGCAATGTTAATGTTGGAAAGATATACTTGATGAGCTCTCCTCTTCCAAATGCATTTACTTTTAGCCTTCCTCTTTTAGGTTCCATAGTTGTGGTACATACTAACACCCTTGAGGTATTGAACGAAGATGAAGTGAAAGCTATTATTGCTCACGAGTTGGGGCATATCGCAAATCGCGACTCGCTTGTTCAAATATTTACACGGATGCCTTCTTTCTTCATTGATCTTATCTATCTCTATATCTATATCCTACTCGGAGTTGGGGTTGCTAGTGCACTCTTTCTTGACGGTGACTTCTACCTTGCAGGAATACGATTGGCTGTACTTGGTGGATTCTTTTTAGTTTCAAGAATTCTGACAATTATCTCTAGGCTATTCATGCAGCAAGCATCACGATATGCTGAATTGATGGGCGATTATCATGCAGCTTCAGTTCTTGGGCGCGAAGCAACAATCAACGCCTTGATCAGATTGGGACAACGTATTGAAGCAATAACTGCGCTCGTTGAAGAAATTCGTTGGTTGGAGTCGCTAAATCCTGAACGCACAGGAATGGTTTCAAATGCTGAACTCATGAATATGATTACTCACTACCCTCTTGATGGCATCGATGAGGTAAATGCACGCCATGTTGCACCTGGTATCTTTCTTTCCACTAGATTGAGGAACTTGAGAGAAGTGTATGGTGTTCAGTTCAGCGATGAGCAAATTGAAACCGCAGTTGATGCTGCGATACCAAGTCTACAAAAGAAGCGAGATGATGATAAACCAGTGTCTAAAATTAGTCGTGACGAACAGATTGTTGATTGGAGAAAAGTCGATTATGATGAGGATAGACGTCTCTCAAATGAGGAATTAATCGACCTCTTGAAATTACTCCGTCAGAATCCACAAAAGATGCTCTTTGATCAAGAAATTGGAATGAATCTCCTAATTCTTGGTCATCCAGATTTTCGACGACGGGTACTATTCATTGCTGATGAGTTTGGTCTTTGATAGTTGGTCTTTGATTATTATTCATCCGAACGTCTTCAATATGATTTGTTCCTCTCATTGAAGAGATTACTGCCGCAATGATACATAAACCGGTGAACACCCAGACAGTCATCTGAACAGCTTGACCATATCCTTCTGTGAAAATCGGACCAGATGTTGCTCCACCGGGGTTTGTGAGAAGGAAGAATGTTCCAAAGATTGTAGTTACAAGTGCAGTCGCAACCGAGAATCCAGTTGTTCTCGCTATATTTGTAAGTGCACTCACAACACCCATATAGCGTTTAGGAGCGGCTGTCATAATAAAATTACCATTTGCCACACTGAAAAACGATAAACCTGTTCCCATTAGAGCTACGCCAATTGCCATCAATAAAATATTAGGAATCACTAGGGCTATGAAAACAAGACCACTTAATTGCACCATTAATCCAAGGACAGTTTGAATCTTGGCACGCATTCTTTCTGAAACGAATCCAGCAATTGGACCTGTCACGGATATCATAATCGGTTGCACCATTAAGAAGACGCCTGTCATGGACTGGTTGAATCCTAGAGCTTCTTGAAGATAAAAAGGCATTAAGAAAGAGATTGGAACCATTGCCATATATGCCAAGATTGCTGAAAAAATACTAGATGATATCCTCCTATCCACTAATACCCCGGTTGCAATGATAGGAGAATGAAAAGATCCTTCTCTTATAATGAATGCTAGAAATGTGATTACTATGCCCTCTATAAATAGAACACCAATTTCGAATGAAATTATTGGAATGAGTGTTACATAGTAAATCAAGAGAAATAGGAATGAGAAGAACAATGCTGCTCCAATTGTATCGAATTTAGTTTCTTTAACTTGGTCTGTTTCTGGAATAATAAATTGAACAACTAGGAAACCGATGATTCCTATCGGTATGTTCACAAGGAATATACTTGGCCACCCATAATATTGGCTTAGTACACCACCAATTACAGGTCCACTTCCAAGTGCCGCTGCAAGAACTACAGAGTTCATTCCAATTGCTCTCCCTCGGTTTTGAGGGGTTGTAAAGTATGTAACTAAGGCTAAGCCATTAGCGGAAATCATACTTGCACCCAGGGCTTGGAAGACTCGAGAAGCTACAAGCATCTCTAGTCCAATTGATATAGCACAAAAGAATGAACCAGAAATGAATACCAGCATCCCAAGCTGAAAGATTCTAGTTTTACCAAGTCGATCTCCAAGTTTGCCCATAAGAGGCATTGCTGATGTCATAATTAACAGATATGCAACCACAATCCATTGGATTGCAGTCATTGCGACACCAAGATTGTCCTTTATAGTAACAAGCGAAACATTGACAATAGATGAATCGAGTGCACTGAGAAACACTCCAAAACTTGTAGCCGCCACTATTTTGAAGGGTCCTGGCATTGAAGTTTGTGGATTTGTATCAGTTTCTAAGCTCATCGATGGTCAACTTCTCTGAATGCCACAAGGCAGTATCGATGTCAACTTGTGGAATTTTCTTCTTCTAATTTCTACCTCTTAATTGCCTTTGCGGTCTGGTTCGAAAGCATTTTCAATGCGTAGTTGAGTCCATTCCTTATGCATGATTGGGAGGATTTGATGAAGAAAACAAAAGAAGATGTTCTCTGCGCCATTGATGTTTGGAGTTCACTTCTTGAAGAAACCTTTGGCTCTCGGCTTGAATATGCTTATGCGAAAGGATCTGCTGTCAAGATTTGGAATTCTCCTGTAGATTATGTTCCAGTGATTAGTGACTTGGATATGCATATCATGATGACTGATTCAGAATCACTATTTCCAGAAAACAAAATGGGCTTTGACTTAGCAATTAATGTCTCAAGAAAGTATGAAAATCGTTTTAGAGAAGTGAGGGATGAGTATCTCCATATACCTCGAGCTCAGGTTGTTCATATCAATCCAGTTTTAGAAGACCCCTCGTTAATTTTGCCCCAAGTGTCTGATGTTCACATTATGATTGGATCTCCAAAAGATGGACAACTTCTATCTCCTGAAGAAATTCGATTAATTGATCGCAAGCAGATTCAGGGCTTATCAGAATACCTAATGGATTTACCAAGACAGACCTTCGACCGCGTTGGCCTTGACTTCTGGGCATTACTTCGTCATATGAATTGGAGGGTATCTCCATCTCCGACGAGGCTCCTAACTCAGAACCATCCTGACCCCCTTACGGTTTGGCACTGGAACAGGACACAAATAATTAGGAATTTAATAGATCAAGGTTATGCCGATATTGCTGAATCTTATCGAAAATTCTATGATGTTGGATGGAAACTCTTTCTCTCAGCATTTACTGATTATGACGAGCTTCGGGAAATAATAGTACATGGACAATCTGTCCTTCAAAAATGCCTGGATGCGGTTTAGAAATATGAAACCTAGTTGAAGACGGTTTCTGGTCTATTACGACTTTTCTCTTCTGCTCATTATGTATCTCTTTCTTGATGGATTATATATTTTGAAACGCCTCGGTGAGATAGCTCTTTCTCAATATTCATTATGTGAACTGCGAGAGCTGATTGTGTGTTCTTTAGTGAAATCAAGCTAAGTCTAAGATCACTATCTGTCGCGGATTTTACTCTTTCAGGTAGAATAACTCCAAGTTTCAGATGTCTTTGATGAACCAGCGATTCAGTCGTTTTTTGTCACCTTTTAGAACGTATTTACAATTGTAACTATACAAATAGATAGATAAATTGTACTTAACAAATTTGCCAGGTGTGTTTACAAATCGTAATGCTAAAGAAATATGAGCTTATGCTTAAAGTTACAAAACGGAACATGGTATTATTTCCAATAATTTAGTGAATTCTAGAGGGTAGGAAGCATTTCCAATCTTGATTCTTAGGACTTGTTTTTTTTTTTTTTTAATACTTATATTATCTATTTTTGATGAAAACCCTTTTCAGCCAGTTTGAATTAAGGTTCAAGGTGAATCATGGGATTCGCAAAAGGAGGAAATGTAAAAATTGTCAGAAGCCTCTGGCAGAGCGATGATGTCCGTCTTGTTAGTGGTTGGTCTTGTCATCGGATTCGGAATTGGTTATATGCTTCCTACTATAACCACTCCGCGAGATGATTATGACGTAATCATGGAAAGAGGTACTATCATCGTAGGAACTAACTCGGGTTGGCCTCCATTTGAAATGGTCAATACAACCACCAATGAATTGGAGGGATTTGATATTGACCTGGCGCAATTGGTGGCGGACTATCTTGGAGTGACAATTGATTGGGTTGACATGGATTTTGATGCCTTAGTAGGTGCTTGTCAAGCTGGATCAATTGATATGATTGCATCAGCAACGTTCATTACAGAGGAACGTTGCGCGGTTCTACAACCACTATGCTGGTATATTAGAACAAATGAGGTCATTGTTGTCAAGGCTAATTCATCACTTGAAATCGATGATCTCACTGATCTTATCGGATCTGATGTTGGAGTCCAAACAGGAACTGTTGAAGATGAAGAATTATCAGATATCGCTGGCATTAATGTTGTAAGATATCCCCTCGTTGAAACAATGTTCCAAGACTTGGATGCGGGTGCACTCGATGCTGTTTACGTAGACGAGCCGATTGTTGGTCTCTATAGCACAGTTTACAGTATCAAAATAATATTCACAGTAACTGCACCACCGACTGCGTTCTATATAAGATATGGAAGTGACAGACTTTCAGGAGCAATAAACAGCGCAATTGCTGAAGGATTTGCTGATGGAACAGTTGATGCATTAATTGCAAAGTGGTTTGGGTGATATTGAGTGCAAGGAGCGCCGGGGCTTTTCGATATCCTAATACTAATTATGATAAGAGGACTCCCGACGACTCTTGCGCTCACCCTTCTTTCTTTATTCGTTGGCTTCTTCGTTGGCACTGGACTTGCTTTAATGCGTGTGTATGGTCCACTTGAATTGAAGTGGATTGCTATTGGTTATGAGAAGATATTCAGAGGAATTCCATTACTTGTTCTCCTATTCATTTTTGGAGCTGGATTGCTTAGTGCCTTTGCTTGGGCTGGTTCTGCATCTAATGCTTTATTCATAGCCGCTGTGTTTTCACTTGCTCTGAGAAGTGCCGCATATCAATCTGAGATATTTCGTGGGGCGATACTATCTGTTGATCCTGGTCAAATGATGGCTGCTCAATCCATTGGTATGAATACATTCCAAGCAACTCGAAGTATTATCCTGCCTCAAGCATTTCGACTCTCATTACCTGGATGGGCAAATGAATACGCAGTCGTCATTAAAGATACATCATTAGCTAGTGCTTTGGGTGTGAGTGATTTAATTTATCACGCTCAAGCATTCACCTGGGATTATCCTGCTCTCTTTCTTGGAATCATACTTGTTGTAGCGATTATCTATTTCGTGTTTACATATCCAGTTACAAAGTACCTCGGTGAAAGTATGACATTGAAGCTCAGACAGCTAGGACTTGGAGGTGGAAGATAACAATGGTCGTTTTAGACGTACGAGATGTTTGGAAATCATATGATACACTGGAAGTACTAAAGGGAATATCATTTGATGTCGCGGAAGGAGAAGTGAAGGTTGTCTTTGGACCAAGTGGATCTGGGAAAAGCACTCTTCTAAGAGTCATCAACATGCTGACACCCCCTGAAAAGGGTGAAGTGTTCCTTCGTGGACAGAGCCTGATGGATCCGAAAGCAGACCTAAGCAAACTGCGTTCACGTATTGGTTTTGTTTTCCAGAATTTCAATCTCTTTGCGCATCTGAAAGCAATAGACAATGTTAGCATAGGCCCTCGTCTCGTTTTAGGTAAGACAAAAGAAGAGGCTGAAGAAGATGCGCATAAGGCATTAGAACATGTTCGAATGTCCGACTGGAGTCATCATTATCCAGCCCAGCTGAGTGGAGGTCAACAGCAACGTGTTGGAATAGCACGATCCCTTGCGATGAATCCAGATGTGATTTTATTTGATGAACCCACATCAGCACTTGATCCAGAGTTAATAGGTGAAGTATTGCAGGTCATGCTTGACATTGCCAAAGAGGGAACGACAATGGTCGTGGTAACCCACGAGATGGGATTCGCTCGTGCTGTTTCAAATGAAATGATCTTCATGGATGGTGGGATAGTTGTCGAAAGAGGTACACCACAGCATTTCTTCAAGAATCCTGAATCTGAGAGAGCAAGGTCTTTTCTCCATAAGTTAGAAGTCCTGTATGGCCAAGCAGAGGACGAAAAGAATATTGTATGATTGGAGGAATCCAGCTGACGACTACATCAATCAATCATGATATTGGAATGCTTCAGGTAGAGAGATACATCCCTGAATTGGTTGATGGTTTTGTAATGATGATGTGGTTGTATGCATTCGCGCTCTTTATGGGTCTAGGGCTTGGAATAGTATTAGCGATAGCTAGGCACTATGGAGGTCCTGTAATTTCAAGAATATCCACAGCTTATATTGAGTTCTTGAGAGGTACACCTCTTGTGGCTCAGGTTCTGGCTGTCACGTTCATTCCTTATGCGTTAAATATTTGGTTGGAATCACAGGGTCTACCGCCACTTGATTTCTCATGGCGATTAACTTTTCCTGACATCTTTGGAGTCACGCGGATATACTTGGACACAAGAATCCTACTTGCCGCACTTACTTTAGGCTTAAATAGCGGTGCATATCAAGCGGAATTTTTCAGAGGTGCACTATCATCATTATCTGCTGGGCAGACACTCGCTGCTCAATCAATAGGCATGACGAAAAGACAGGAAATTAGGCATATTGCATTACCTCAAAGTCTTAGGCGTGCGATACCTGCTTGGTCGAATGAAGCAGTCTATCTCCCAAAATATGTCACAGTGGTCTACTTTGTAGGCGTTCGAGAGCTATTTGGAGCTGCCAAATTAATAGTCTCACGAACATATCAAGCACTCTTTGTATTTGGCTTGATTGCAATCATCTTTCTGATCTTGATTACCACGATATCCTGGATTTTGGACACTCTCTACAAACGGGTAAAGATACCCGGAGTTTAAATTCAACTTGAATCTGGAGAAACATCGGATTTAGGAAAAACTCTATACGATTATTATGGCGCGTTTTCAGTCTAACAGGGGGAAAGTTTTTCTACATTCTTTAAATTGTATACTATAATGCATACAAATGTATACTATTTGTACACATAATTGAGCTTATATTCAATATATTAGAAAAAAGACCTAGGGTGAGGAACAATTGTCATCGCGTGACATCCAAATGGAAACAAGTGCAGATATTCTTTCTATTGCTTCCAGATACATTGTAGTTAGTGTTCTGGTAATTGCAGTAGGTGCAGTTTCAACAGTCTATGCAATCCTTGATTATCTTGTTTACGGACTACTTCATGGGTTGTTTTTAGTATTGGGTGGATTCTTCCTTGGTGTTGCATTCATTATAATCGGGCTCTTCATTGGAGCTTGGGGTCTATACTGGATGCGAACAGAAGGCAAGCGTCTACGCAAGAGATTCGAAGGCAAAATTGCTAGTGCAGGAGGCACGAAATCATGAAACATGCTGAGAAGGAGATGAATGTTCCAAAACCAGAAACTCCAATACTAGAAGAAGAGAAACCAAAGGTCAAAGGTGAGAAGCCGCCAAAGATACGAAAGGTGAAGACCGTAACCTGGGAAGATGTTACTCAGAAGGTCTATGATCGTATTGAGTGGTATGCTACAAGGTTCATCATCATGTCAACAATAGGCGTAGTGATTGGTTTCATCGCACTGGTCTATGGTGGAATTGCCTATGTCTTCACTTCAGCTACATTGGAAGATGCAAGTGTATTCTTGGCTGTATTTGTAGGTGTAGGTGCAATTGTAGCCTCACTAATTCTTCTAGCCTGGGGATTGTTCTGGCGAAAGAAAGTCGAGATACGTAACATATTCTAGTTATGCCTAATTCTCTGTCGTTTCTACTTTCCACAGTTCTAGTGTGACTAGTTCTTACTTCACACTAGAACTGCTCCAGTGCTCCTTTTCGTCGTACAAAACGCTCAGTGTACCGAAACATTAGAGCGCCAACTGCAAAGAAGATGATGTCCAGAATTATTAGAGCTACAACTGCTTGTGCGACGCCCTGATAGGCAAGTCCATTCATCAGGAATCCTCTGAATGCTTCAGTACTCCAAGTGAGAGGAGATGCATTAGAAACGTATTGTAGTATGGGTGGAAGTACAGAGATTGGATATGCCATTGGCGCGACTAGTAATAAGCCACTGGTTATGAATTCCACAATCATCCACCCTTGCTTAGCTAAAAGGACTATACATGTTATAGCAAATGCAACACCTTGGAGACCTATTATAGCAAGTGCGATAATGCCGAGCGCTGGAAAAATACCCCACAAGTTCAGCGAAACACCAAAGAAAATTATCGCAGCTGAAAGCTGTAATATAACACCTAGCCCTCCATGTTGAAGGTTGTGCAACATAGACCCCCAAACCAATGTACTTCTGCCCATTGGAGTTGTCATCAGCGTTTCTAACGTTCCAGCATTCTGTTCTCTTCTTAGTGAGAAACCTGTACCCCACATCAAACTGATGGTCAATCCGATGACCGATGTTCCCACAGCAATGTACGTCACCCAATCCAAGGTGCCAGCAAGATCATTGAGTACGATTGATTCAGAACCTCCAGCTACTGCAGAGCCAGTAATGAGCATTGGGATGAACCAAAGGAATGGCATGACGATAAACCAGAGCACACTCAACGGATAGCTCAACTCAATCTTCCATATGTTGATTGAAATTGCCCATGCAGCTCTAGCTTCTGATCTTAGACCTTTTCTGGTCCACATTCTTTGAAAAGCTTCACTCTCTTGGTAGTTCATTTAGAATCCTCCCATACTTCCTCGTTCTTTCGTCCAATTCTCGCCCCATCTAAATGCAAGTATCCCAATCGTCCAGAATCCAATGACTAGTCCTAGCATCCAAATAGATGCTTGTAGGAATGAGAATGGCTCAAACACTCCTGTGATAGCAAGCTCTCTAATCGATATGATTGCAATTGTTGATGGAACCAGCACTGCTGCATACCTTGCCGCAGCTGGTAGAGCTTGAAGTGGGTATGTTATTGGTGATAGAACATAGGTCATGTTCGATATCAACTCAGTTAAGACACTTGGATCTTTAAATACAAGAATCAAGCCTGCAATCAGAAAGCTGAATCCGTAGAGAGCAAAAACCATCATGGTTAGCATAATGACTATTGGTGCCACCATTGTGAGTGCATAGGTAACGCCAAAGAGCGCCGAGGATATTGTCAACAACACACAGGCTGAGAATGTACATTGCAGTGTGTCAGAGAATGCTGCACCCACTAGGATACTAATTCTAGGTACTGGTGTCACAAAGAGTGGTTCCAAGGTGCCTGAGAATTGTTCCCATCGGAAGTTATTGCCCACTGACCAAATGCTCTTGTCAACATATTGGTAAACGAAAACCGCAATAATTGAAAATGTGATGAAGTCTTGGAATCCAGAAAGCTCAGTGAAGTGTTGACTAGTTCCTGGTCCCGCTATCGCAATCATCATCAGTATGTACGGTGCATACCATAGGAGGGGCAGTATTCCCCAAATGAGGAAGTTCGCTGGATATCGTATTGCAATTCGTAGGTTCTTTAGTGCGAAGACCTTTGCTGCTTGCCAGTCCATAAGTCTGGGTCTAAAGCTCCTGAGGTAAACACTCTCGACAGCTCCAGACTCTTCTTGCGTTGTATCTACGATCGTCAATCCTCAATCCTCCGCCCAGTCAGTTTCATGAAAACATCATCTAGAGTGGGTTCTTTCACCTCAAAGTGTTCAACTTTGACTCCTGGTGTCTGATGCATTATGTTTAGCAGTCTGTAAGCAAGTTCATACCCATCCTCTGCAGTCACAATGAGCTCAGAGTGCCCGTTTCTTTCAGTTGAGGATGCAGACATGACCATGTCCATGCTCCTAATGCTCTCTAAGTCAGGAGTCCCCACGACCTTCATGTGAAGACTATCATAGTGTCTAACTTCTTCTTTGAGCTCCTTTGGAGTTCCTAAGCTCTTGAGCTCACCTTCGTTTATCAGAGCGATTTTGTCACATAGAAGGTCCGCTTCATGCATATAATGCGTTGTCAGCAATATAGTCCTGTCATGCAACTGGTTTCTGATGTACATTCTAAGGTCTGTCGCAAAGGTTGGGTCAAGGCCTTGAGTTGGTTCATCTAGAAGTAAAATTGGGGGGTCATGTAGAAGTGCTCTAGCGAAGACTATTTTCATGCGCATTCCGTGCGACAAGTTTTCTGCCTTCTCATCTGCTTTGTCTAAAAGCCCCATTCGTCCCAAAAGATCGTCTGCTCTCTCCTTTGCCTCACTGTTTGACATTCGGTACAACTTAGCAAAAAAGATCATATTCTCTCTGGCGCTGAGTTTCCAATAGATTGAACGCTCATTACCCTGGCATACACCCATCGATGCTCTGGCATATGTTGCCTCCTTCAATACATCGTACCCATTTACTTTTGCAGTCCCTGATGTAGGTAGAACTAGAGTTGCTAGGCATTTAATCAGAGTTGTCTTTCCAGCACCGTTGGGTCCCAAAAGGCCGTAGATCTGACCTTTCGGAATGTCCAGTGTGACGGACCTTAATGCTTCTACTCTCGTCTTCTCGACAGGGACCACGATTGCGCGCCTTCTAATACTGATGAAGGTCTTCGAAAGGTCTTCAATTTCTACAGCGTTTTGTTTCAACGTTTATTCCCGCCCCCAAATCGGGTGAGAGTCTAGGTGTTCGTTCAAATAGCCCATAATATACCCTCGGATGTGAATCAACCCGAGTGAAAAGGAATCGCTCGGGTATTAAGCCCGTTTACGTTTTGTGAGCATGCGAAACACCTACCATCGAGCGGTATCCTATTTCTATATGAATTTTACCACCCACGTGAAAATATGATACTATCTCTTGAGTGACAGTACTGGTCCCATTTTTTGTCACTGTTTTGTCCTTCCGATAGAATATTAGGGCACTGCATTTTCGCGACCCATAATGCAACTAACACAAGAGATTTTCATTGGAAGCATGATTGGACTCTTAGGATCAGCTCTCTATGGGCTATCAGTGGTTGTCTATCGTTCTCAGGCAAAGGAGATCAATCCTATCGCAGTGAGTGCGATCAAGATGTGGGTTGCTTTACCCTTCATGGCTGTAATGACCCTAATCCTCCCCGGGTTGACTGCAGCATTTCTCCCTTTGACAGTGGTTCTTCTGCTTTCTATCTCTGTCCTCCTTGGAGCTGTGATTGGGGATACGATTTACCTATGGAGTCAGGAACGAATTGGGGTTTCATATGCGTTTCCAATCGCAATGTCATTCCCA
>JAEORI010000028.1 GCA_016840965.1 Candidatus Thorarchaeota archaeon
CAAGGCCGCAGCAACAGATCAATGGGGGCCATTCAGTGACGGGGCGATTGATCTTGGGAAGGGTTACTATTCAATCCCAATCAATACAACCTACTTAGAAACAGGCATCAGATATACCGTCACCATCGATTTTGACAAAGAGAACTTCCAGGTCAGTGTAGGAGTTCTTTCAATCATTATTGAAGAGGTTCCTACTAGTTTCACTCTATACACCCCAACTGAAAACCAGATTGAAGATAATATTGACGAGTTAGAAATACCATTTGGCGACACAATCTCAATAAGTTTCTTCTACAATGATACAGATGATTCAGATGGATATGTAGGCGGCCTCGCAGGAGCAACGGTAACTGCAAATGTTTATGGAGGAGGCCTATACATTGGAAGTTTCGCAGTTCTTGTTGTATTTGATTTTGGAAATGGAACCTATTATTTTGTATTTGATTCGACAGCAACTGAGTTGTTTGAATCACTGTCAGGTGTACCTCAAGCTCTCGCTAATAGTCCATTCACTGTTTTCATAAGTGTTGAAATTTACAATAGGCAATCGTACAACAATATCCCAATAAGAATTACAATCATCGAACGTCCAACCACTCTTGAGTTCAGGTCTGATAATGTCGTTGGCGGTTCAGTGTCAATGTATTATGGAGACACCATAGATGTTTTCGTGTACTACTATGAGAGCTGGTTGAATATTCCGGGTGAAGGAATTACAAACGCACGGTTCTCAGTAACAAGTGAAAGAGCGCTAGTTCAGATTGTATCCAACCGATCAACATCTGACCCCGGAGTTTATGTTCTCACCATTCGAGTTGATGCTCCACTCGTTCCAGTTGGTATCGATACCCAGTATGTTGACCTGACAATAACTCTTAGTCTTGATAATTACGAACAGCAGGAACTTGAACTAAGTGTCACAATAATACCAACAGAAGAACAAAAAACGATGGGTACAGTGATATCATATGCAACGCCCCTTTTGTTCCTAGTGTTCTTGATTGCAGTTCTTTGGACAAGATACTTTAGCATTCCAAAACGGTTGAGACAGATTAATAGTCAAATCAAAGCACTTCAAAAAGGAAAGATTCCCAAGCCAATCAAGGAGAGTAAGACTAGACAACAACTACTTGCTGAGCTATTTAATGATACATTCCAAAAGCTTGAGATCGCAAGATCATCAACTGACATGCCAGAGGCGTCGGTGCCAATCGAAATTCCTGAGATTAGAGAACTCCTTGTTCAACTATCCATATTGACTCATCTGAGTCCTGACGAGTTGGATGAATTCAATGCGGATATCTCTAAGATGAAGATGAGTGAGCAGGCAGCCTTCGTGAAAGAAGTCATCATGCAGGAAGCAATCCGTGCGGCTCGTTCAAGAGGAAAGACTGTTGAAGAGATTCTAGAAGAAGTTGCAAATGAAGCATCTAGGAAGCTTTCTGCGCCTGAAGAGGTTGAAGAGATTATAGATGGTGAAAAGGAATTAGATGAGGATCGTATTTTCTTGGTGGAGGAGAAAGCTGAGGAACCAGAAGTTGAAATTGAACCAACTGAGGTTGAAGAAAAACCACCAAGTGAGAAACTCTCACAGTTTGAACTTCAGGAACTCAAAGCGGAATTGCTCAAGAAGGGAGTACCCCTGCATGAAATCGACATGATTATCGAGCAAGCTAGTCGTTTGCCACGCGAATTAGTTGATGAACTCATTAAGAGTCTTGGACTAGAAGACTGAGAAACAGCTAATTGATGAAATGGGAGGGTGCTAGACGAGTTCGCCTAGTACTCCCAAACTAGTTCCAGAGAGAATTGTCAGACTAAGGAAGACAGGTAATCAGAGTACGCTAGAAATTTGTACCCCAAACGGTCCTTGAGGTCCTCTATAATCTCGAAGATCCTGTTTGTTCTATAGTCAAGAGGGTGGATGCCAATCTGTAGCGACCCTCCAAGTTCGATTTCAACTAATGAGGATTCTATGTTGAGAACTCTTTTTCCTTCACTGATTATTTTTTCACCTGTGTTGAAAACCATTTCATCTGAGAGCCGATGTATACTATTCCCATCGACACAGTATCCAAGTCCAATCTCTTTGACGGCCTTAAGCACTTTAGAAGGAGATTCCCATGACGGAGGAACAAAACCAGTTGGTTTCATTCCGAATGCTTTCTTCAGAATTGAAACACCATCCTTGAGTCGGGAAGTGACCTTAGGTTGTATTAGTCCATCGAACTCGAATATTGACCCGGATTTAGAAAAATGAGAGTAACCATGCATTGCTATCTCAAGGCCAAGAGATTTGAGAAACTTCGTGAAGATACTATCTTCTAACAACATATTGCTCTTCTTAAGACCATAAAATGGCGTTACTAACATTGTCAATTTTGTAATGCCAATATCCGAGAGTCGATCATATGTAACAACAATATCATCTTCATACGTTGGAGAAATGTCATGAATAGAGAGGAGTACTGTCATATCTTCTATAGGCTCTACTCTCTTTGGCATAACTAATCACCAATACACGTGATTGGACAAAATAATATACAAATGCCGCCTTGAAAACTTATACTTCGGATTAGAACTACCGATTCCACTGCTTATAGGCTAGTTCAATGTCTTTGTCCGTGATCGTCTTTCGTCCTGTGTGTTCTGTTATCTCAAAAGCTCTTCGAGCGAGAGTTTCTCCAACTTCTTCTAGAATTGTCGCTAGTTTTTCAGCTCCTTTATCACTCACTCGTCCAGCTCCAGCTTTTCTGATGAGTCGATCGATTGGGGCTACTGGGATTATGCGTTCCTTTCTTGATCGCGGCACGACCTTTTTACACCTCTAACTGCTAATTACAGCCGTTATACACCGTTTTCAAGACCATATTTCTTTAAGAACTTTGTATTACCGGAAAGAATTCTTCCCACGTCAGAATGTAGAATATTGCGATATCTTAGCGGTTTTTCATCGTAATTGGCAATTATAGGGGCTTTCGCTATTTGCCCTCTCGCAAGACCATGATGCGCGCGTTTTTGATCTCTTCCTTCAAAATTCCAAGGTCCATTGGTTCTTCGCAAGATGTCACCTTACTAGGGTCCGCTTGCACAGAGGGATATCGTGGATTAAGTTTGCAGCAGGATGCACCTTCATTCGCAAAGTCATAGGTGCCAATCTCTTGAGCCAGATGCATTATGTCCACCTTATCATCTCCAGCATTTGGCCTAAGAATAGGAAAGTCAGTCACAGCTTGTTCAATCACACGTAAATTCGCAGTAGTCTGAGAAGCTTGCTCACCAATGATTTCGCCAGTCACTATAGCATCCGCACCTTCTTGGATAGCGATTTCGCGAGCAATCCGGAGCATATTTCGTTTACAGAACAGACAAGTCATCTTCTCTGGAGCGTGTTTCTGAGCTTCTTCAATGTCAGGAGCGTGAGGTATAATGTATAACTTAACCTCGAAGCCATGGATGTAATTGGCTAGGAGTTGCGCTTGTTTCACAGCAATCTCAGAGCACTGATCATCAGCATAAGGCGTGTTATCTAGATGCAGAAAAACTGGAATACATCCTCTTTTCATCACTTTGTATGCAGCGATAGGAGAGTCGAGTCCAGTTGAAATAGTGCAAACAACTTTACCCTGAGAGCCCGTAGGCATCCCGCCGACCCCCTTTATTGTTTGGGTGAAAATGTGCGCCTTATTCTCCCGCACTTCAATATAGACCGACTGTTCAGGATTAGAGAGATTTACCTTAAGCTCAAGTTCAGGAAGACTGTCCAAGATTCTCTCACCAAGCTGTTCTCTGATGTTTTGGCTAGAGAAAACATGTGTACCAATCCTTCTTGCACCGACTGCAAATGACAGACCTTTCTTGAACTCAGCTCGTACAAGCTGCTCACCAGTATCGAGTATCTCTTTCATTTCAGCAGAGGTTTCAATTGCAGGGGAGGTTGAAACTACACCGAAAACTCTTGCGGCGACCTTAGCAGCTTTTTCCGCTTCGTGAGTTTCGATATAGAGCCGTCCATAGACCGAATTGATCTTCTCGAAGGAAACTTCATTCTCTTTCAGGGCTGATTCTACTTGATTAATCAGAAGTTTCGTCATGCGGCGTCGAGTCTGGTTTGATTTAATACCAATCTCTCCAAAACGAAGAATCACGGAGGTATATCTCACCTGACTCATGACATCCACCTGACAGATACGCGCAGTTGACAACACTTATGAATGTAGTCAAGTGTGACTTAATTATAACTCGCAAGGAGGTAGGCTGAAGACAATGAAGATCTCTGTTGGTTTAAGCACATTCATCATTGGCTTGGGTCTATCTTTGAAGTGAGATGCGTTAAGCAAGACTTATTCTTAGTTTGTATCCATCAATGATTACTCTTTGCAGATGTCTTCACTGAGCAAGAAATTTGGCTGGCACCTTAGTAGTTTAGGAGTGTGATGTTTATGGATTACGCGGAAACTAAACGAGAAACAACAAGAATTGAATTGCAGAAATGGGCGGATATTGACATTGAGGCATTAGCAGAACTCTCTGTAAAAGTGAGAGAGCAAGAGGGTCTAGGAAATTATACAGTTCAGCAAATGGAAGAGCATCTAAACACAATGAATGAGCGCTTTCCAATTGAAGTAGTGATACTGGCTTTTCACGACGAACAACTGGTCGGATGGATAGGTATTGAGCGTGTAACTAAAAGCATCGGGAATGTGGGACGCTGGCAACCTTTCGTTGACATGAGTACGAATCGAGAGAGAGTGGCACGACTTCTTATCTCAAATGTCATCGATTACGCAGCTTCTAATGATATGACAAGAGCTGAGGTTGGATTTGGAGGAATATCGGAAGAAAACCTTGCTGCATTAGAAACTAGAAGATTGTGGTATGAAGCAGAGGGTTGGAAGGAGGTTGAGGATACCAATTTCATGGTGAAACATCTACAGGAATATGTGTCAAAGATAACTCCCTCAAATACTGAGTATAAGATACGACCTATGACAGATTATGAGAATGACAAAATCTTCGAGTGCTACCACGATACCTTCACCACAAGCGATGCGCGATGGATATACGACATGACGAAAGAACAAAGAAGGCAAGAATTCGATAAGATCTTTGATAGGTCTCGTAATATCAATCAAGAAGCATCATTTGTCATTGAATCAGATAGAAAGATTGTAGGGTTTATCCTACTCGTGACACGATCCGATGAGGAGGAGCATCTAGAGTTCATGGGTGTTCATCCAAAATATCGACTGAGGGGACTGGCAAAGAACCTGCTTGCTGAGTCAATAAAGGTGCTACTGAGCCAGAATGCGCAGACGCTGACACTCGGAGTTGACCCTATGAATGTACCAGCTGTCCAGCTCTATGAGCAATTTGGGTTCAAACTAATCTCGAGGATTGTACGGTTTTCGTGGAAAGTATCAAACACCTAAGTCGATTTATTACCGACGTCTAATCAGCATAATTACAGCTAGGATTACTATGGCAGATGCTATTGATACTGCTAGTACCAGATATGAGTTAAGTGGGATATTGGGTCCATTCGTGGGTTCTGTTGAAGAGGTGGTATCCGTTGTTGTTTCAGTTTCGGTGGTGGTCGTTGTCGTGGATCCAGTTGTGGTTGTTGTGGTAGTGAGTTCTGTTTCATTTAGTGGGTTACCTAAATAGAAGTCCTTCATAAGATCGTATATGTCCGTATTATCAATTGTAAGGTCTTCCGACATATCAGAGAATGCATTACCTAAAGCAAAGAGAGGGACTTGTATGTTAGTGTGATAGGTAGTAGTCCAATCAGCAGTCACATTATTTGCACGTTCAGCTCGAAGTGTTCGTTTGTCCTCCTCTGAAAGAAGGCCTTCAGGAAGTTCAGAACTTAGATTGTGACTAAGAACAACTAATCCTCCTGTTTCATGATCAGCAGTTACAATGAGAATTGTGTTATTGTGATCTTTTACATAATCCATGGCAACATCTACAGCTTTATCGAAAGCGATTGTTTCGAGCGCGTTCCTAACTTTATCTCCATTATGAGCGGCAAAATCGATTTGACTTCCTTCGACCATAAGGAAGAAACCATCAGGATCTTGTGAGAGAAGCTCAATTGATTTGTTTGTCATCTCTGCAATAGATGGTTGAATTGCAAAATCTCGATCATATTCATAACTCAAATGAGAAGCTGCAAAGAGTCCAAGAACTTTTCCTGAAATCACAGTGGCTAACTCAGTTCTATTATGTACAATTGAGTAACCATTGGAAGCCATTGAAGCGATTTGGGCACCAGTGAACAAACCACTTCCACCCCCAAGTAATACATCTACACCAGCCTCCTCTACAATTTGACGAACAATTTCAGTGTCGTCGTCTCGATCATTAACATGAGTCATAAAGCTAGCTGGCGTTGCATGAGCTATTATGCTAGTGGATACTACCCCAGTGGACTTGTTTAGCGTTTGCGCAAATTCCAGAATTGTTTCAAGAGGGTTCAACGAGGCGTCCATTCCGACAATATAGTTGTTTGTCTTTGTACCGGTTGCTATTGCGGTACCGGCAGCTGCTGAGTCTGTTACAGCAGCATTTGCAGAATGAGTTGTCACAGATGCATTCCAATCAGAATCTTGCATATTCAAAGACCCAAATTCACCAACCTCAACAAGACGTGCCAGTTCCACGTGTTCAAAACCCATTCCATCACCAATCATTAGGATGATGCTTAGAGGCTCCTCGCTAGCAGGAGTAGAGTTGTATACTAATACGACATCAGAAAAAGTTCGAACTGAGGGAACAGAAAGAAATGATACAATTAGTATCACGATCAATAGCTTTGCTGGTGATGTGGTGGCTCTCATCGACGTAACCAAACAAATGCTTGTAATGATGAATATAAGTATTCAGGAGTTGGCCTCAATACCAAGTGTTCATATTCCTGTTCCTTCTGCCAGGAATTGTTCAATATGAAAGTAATCGGAGTTGATGTAGGTGGCACCTTCACTGATTTGGTTTTGCTATGTTCTGAAACCGGTGAACAATATGTACACAAGGTACCATCAACTCCAGAGTGCCAAGATAGCGCAGTTACGAAAGGAGTGACTGAAATTCTTGAAGCACATCAGATCAATCCTCGAGATGTTTACCTGATTGTCCATGGAACGACTGTGGCAACGAATGCGATGTTAGAGAGAAAAGGAGCGAGAGTAGTTCTCCTGACCACTGAAGGACTCGAGGATGTACTTGAGATAGGTCGACAAAATAGAGAAGACATATACAATCTCCAAGCATCTAGAGCTGAACCATTGGTATCACGTGAGGATAGAATTGGTGTTAGAGAGCGACTTGATTCAAAGGGTAATGTTCTCATAGCTTTGAGCGATTCATCAATTGAAAGTGTAATATCTGAAGTATTTGAAAGACATCCAGACTCGGTGGCGATTTCACTTCTTTTCTCCTTTCTAAATCATCAACATGAAAAGAAGCTGCAAGAGGCGCTCAGCAAGTCTTCAGAACTTTATGTTGTTGCATCTTCGGATGTCCTCCCAGAATTTCGAGAATATGAGCGCACATCAACAACAGTTTTGGAGGCATACTTGGGACCCCTTGTAAATGGGTATCTTCAACGGCTTAATCACTCTCTATCTAAAATCTGTCCAAACAGCAAGTTGACTGTTATGCAGTCGAATGGAGGAACGATGCTCGCATCAAATACACAAGGGAATACAATGGGTCTCGCAATATCTGGTCTTGCAGGTGGAGCCATTGGGGGATGGGAATATGCAAAACAATGGAAAGTTCCCAAGGTAATAACTCTCGATATGGGAGGTACGAGTTGCGACATCTGCGCGATTACAGGTGATATAATTGTACGACCAGATAATGAGGTGGGAGGTTTACCTCTCAGAACACCTTCAGTCGATGTCAAAACGATTGGAGCGGGAGGAGGGAGCATTGCATGGATTGATGATGCAGGAGTTCTTCATGTTGGTCCTCAAAGTGCAGGAGCTGTGCCAGGTCCTGCAGCGTATGGCAAAGGGGGCACTGATGCGACTGTTACAGATGCAAATCTAGTTCTTGGACGTTTGAACCCAGATTATTTCTTGGGCGGTGATGTGGATTTAGATATTAAAAGTGCAAAGCAAGCCATTTCTAAATTGTCCGCAACCCTTGGACTATCGATAGAGGAAACAGCCCTAGGCATTATTAGAATTTCAACAGCCAACATGGTTCAAGCCATTAGAGAGGTCACAGTAGAAAGGGGAACAGATCCACGAAAGTTCACCCTAATCCCGTTTGGAGGAGCTGGTCCTACTCAAGCCAAAGACATCGCTGAAGCGCTTCACATTGATGAGATTCTTGTTCCTCCTCATCCGGGAATAACTTCAGCTCTCGGTCTTGTGTGTACAGATTTACGAGTAGACCTCATGAAGAGCATCATTGTTTTAGCACATGAAGAAAATCAAAGAAACCTAATGTCTACCTTTGCTATTTTAACTAATGAGGCTGAGAGAAGGCTTGTGAGTCAAGGCGCAAACAGAGAGAACATTAGATTCTCTTGGAAAGTTGACATGAGATATACTGGTCAATCTCATGAACTTAGTATTGATATTCCTGAGAAAAGGAATAAGATAGTTGGCGAATCTGTATCGAGATTTGAAAAGTTGCACCAGGAAACCTTTGGATATATGTTGAATGGGCGAAATGTTGAGTGGGTCACCGCGAGGATTGTGGCTGAGTCTAGCTCTGCGAAATTCAGACCACTTTCACACGATGTAGATACTCTAGCACACCCAATAGGTGAACGATCAATCTTGGTGGATGACGGAACTGGTGTGAAAGCGGATGTGTATCGCAGATGGGAGCTCGCCAAAGGACAGGTCATCTCAGGACCAGCAATTATCGAGCAGCTTGACACAACCACCTATGTGGGTATTGGATGGTCAGCAACTCAAGAGAAAGATGCTGTGCTCTGGATGAGGAGGGAAATGAATTGATTGAGGACCCAATCACATTCGAAGTAACCAAGAACGCCCTAACTTCGGTTGCAGCAGAAATGACACAAGCCCTAAGGAGGTCTGCTTTTAGTCCAAATATCAAGGAACGTCGAGATTGTAGCTGCGCCTTGTTTGATAGAGATGGAAGACTAATTGCTCAGTCAAAAGACATTCCTGTTCATCTTGGAGCAATGCCAATGTCCGTAAAATCTTGCATTAAGAAACTTGATAGCAATCTAAATGATGGAACTATGGCTCTCGTGAACGACCCCTATTCAGGAGGGTCTCATCTTCCTGACTTAACACTAATAGCACCTGTATATTCAGAAGGCGAAAGAGTAGCATTCGTTGCTAATCGTGCCCATCATGCAGATATTGGTGGGGTGAGTCCTGGTTCGATGCCTGGACTCTCGACTTGTATTCTTGAAGAAGGTATCATAATTGAACCACGAATTGTGGTTGAAGATGACATCCTCCAGAGTGATGCCATTTCAGACATTCTTTCTGGTACATTAACACCAGATGAAAGACTGGGAGATCTATCAGCTCAAATTGCTGCAAATCACGTTGGTATAAAACGACTGGGGGAAATAGCAGAAACTTTTGGATGGTCTGGTCTGCTAGAAACATTCACAGAGTTACTTGATTATTCCGCAATGAGAATGAGAAATGCTCTTTCTCACTATAGCAACCGAAAAGCTAGATTCAGTGACATGCTTGACAGTGATGGCGCAGGTGGATGGAATATTCCTATATCTATCAGCCTTGAAATCAACGATAGCGCTGTAACAGCTGATTTCAAAGGGACATCTGACCAAGTTAGCGGTAATGTTAACTGTCCATTGGCATCGACATTATCTTCCATCTACTATGTGCTGATTGCACTGTTTGGAAGAGATGTCCCGATAAACGAAGGCTGTTGGAGCATCATTGAAGTTTTTGTTCCTGAAGGTTCTCTCTTGAATCCACGATTTCCAGCAGCTGTTTCAGCAGGTAACGTTGAAACTTCACAGAGAGTTGTGGATATAACGCTTGGAGCGTTTGCAAAAATAGTAAACGAATTGGTGCCTGCAGCTAGTCAGGGTACGATGAACAATTTGACCATTGGAGGCATCGATCCAAGATCAGGAAAGGCATTCTCCTTCTACGAAACTATTGGTGGCGGCTCAGGTGCATCGAAGGGGCACAATGGCGTTAGCGGAATACATACACATATGACAAACACATTGAACACCCCAATTGAGGCACTAGAAACTGAATATCCACTTATGGTCCGTAAATACTCCATCAGAAGAGGAACTGGAGGGAATGGTTGTTGGAGAGGAGGAGATGGTATCATTAGGGAGATAGAGATACTTGCAGACAAGTGTACAATCTCGATTCAATCTGAAAGGAGAGAACTTCAGCCTTGGGGACTTTATGATGGGGAGAATGGTAGTGTGGGCAGAAATAGTTTAATCTACGATAATCGAGTCCATCCTCTTGAAGCAAAATCAACTATAGTAGCTCCGAAGAGATCTATTGTGAGAATTGAAACACCTGGGGGAGGAGGGTGGGGTTCTCCTCCTTCCAGGACTACATAGATTGTATCTATACAGCTACTGATAAGGCTCCATCAATAGCGTTAATCTTCAAAGTCTGTTTTTTCGCTCCTGCGCTTACATCAACATAATAGACAGGGACATAGTATCCCTCTAATTTCTTGAAAACTAGTGAATGTGATGTTATTCGTTTTGCTCCAGATGGTTTTTGCCCAGCCATCTTGGAAACAACCTTAACTACTTTCTCAAGACTATTGAATTTACCAGGACTAATTTTATTCTTTTTAATCCATGAAGCGCTAGCAGTCTTTTTTCCTGAACCTTTCAAAAGAGATTCAAATGCGCGTGCAGGACCGCCGGTCCTACCATCCAAAATCATGCCATCAGATCGCTTGATTTCAAAGAGTTCAATCATTTCTAATTTGATGGAGTAGAAATCTCCTTTCTTCTTTGGAGTATATACATCCTTTCCAACTATCGCCCCCTTAACCTGTTCAGTAACACCGATGTCCTGGGACCTGAGTCGCAGGAATTCTACCTTTAGTTCAGCATCATATATGCAATAAAAATCATATTTGATAGAAGGTTTCCCGATACTAACCTCAGTGGGAGTCACTCCGAGAATACCAGCACTTTCTGTTTCTGCTGTCTTCTTTGCTTTTTCGAGATTTACGTTTGTACTGAAATAGTATAGTTTCCCCTTTCTACTATCAGTACTCATTTTTGCGTGAGCACCAGTTACTTTAAACATTGAAGGGCTTAGTGTTTGTTTTGCTTTTGTTTTTGTCTTCTTCTTTGCCATAACGAACCACTATACTGATAGAATACAGTTAGCTATTTGTCCTCTTTGGCCGCTATTAGCCTAAATTCTAAACTTTTATTTGTGAGCAAAAGCCGCCTTTATCGGTGTACCCATATCATTTAGCTTGGCAAAACCAACTCTCTCAAACTGTACGAATGACCCTTTTGCGAGCTCTCTTATGTCTGGTTCGCCAAAACCAGTCACTATTGAGCCATCAACCATTGTAAGCTCTACTGGAACGCTATTTAGTTTTGGAACCCAATGAATTATGGGACCATTAATATTCCTGACCTCATCGACATCTAAACTATGCAGCTTAACAGAAACTGGTTTTAACTCCTGGAGAGTAAAGTTTGCGAGATCTTTGAGTCGGAAAATGCTTCCTTTCTTCATTTTCTTCAAATCAGATTCAGCTACCCCGAATGTTGCTTTCCCCTTGCGAGCTCCAAGTGGGATTTTCCGAAAACCTTGATTGGGAAAATCAGGATGGACAGGTACATTGGCGATCTTAACATCTGCTGGAATTCCGTCAGCTTCAATCCATATGGGGTTTCTGACAAAGAAAACACGAGGCGTTTCCGCATCCCTCAATTTTCTATTCTCAGAATAGACGGATTTCATTGAAATTGAAATGTCAACGATGCTAAGACCCAAGTCCAACATTACTTTTCTGAGTGCTCTTTGGTCTATGCCTCTCTTCTCAAGTGACTGAAGGCTCCAAGTTCGAGGGTCATCCCAGCCAGAATATGTTCCTTCACGAACTTCCCGACTGGATTTGCTTTTACTAAGTGTTGCATCTTCAAACTTTAGACGACCATAGTATAGCAACTCAGGATGTTGCCAGTCATAAATATTCCAGATGTGTTGTTCTATCTTACCTTCTTTCACTAAATCCTTTCCACGTATGATGTGAGAGATTCCCAGTTCATGATCGTCGATACCCCAAGAATACTCCAGTAAAGGCCAGACGCGATACTTTGTACCAACTCGAGGATGCTCAGTTTCCGATATCCGAAGTATCACATGATCACGCATTGCTGGGTCTGGATTCTTCATTCCAGTCTTAAGCCGAACAGCTGCTGCTCTCTCTGGATATGTCCCATCGAGCATCTTCTCCCACCGATATAGATTATCTTCTACACTGAGAGATTGACAAGCACATGCAATCCCCTTAATTTTGTGCTCCTTACGCCAGATATTAGCATCGCAATCGCAGACATACGCTTCTTTCCTCTTTAGCAGGTCAACAGCGTATTTGTAAAACAAGTCTAACCTATCAGATTTGTATACAGTCTTGTTTATTTTCAC
>JAEORI010000217.1 GCA_016840965.1 Candidatus Thorarchaeota archaeon
ATATAGTTCCTATTGATGAAATCGTAGCCATCTGTGTATCAAGTCAATGGTCTGGAACTGTTGCCGTTAATGAAAATGGAGATCATATCCACAATGCAATCATTTGGATGGACTCTCGTGGTGAACCATATATCAGAAAGATAAACGAAGGCATCATCAACATATCAGGCTATGGCATTCTCAACATTGCTAGGTGGCTAAGAAGTACAGGTGGCCTACCTGCAAAAGCAGGAAAGGATCCAACTGCTCATATTCTATATCTGAAAAATGAACATCCTGATGTATATCAGTCTACATTCAAATTCTTAGAACCTAAGGACTACATGAATCTCCGACTGACAGGAAAGTTCGCAGCATCCTATGACTCGATTATGCTGCATTGGGTCACAGACATACGCGATATTGACAATGTTCGTTACAATAAAGGGCTCATCAAGAAAATGGGCATTGATGCTAGCAAGCTCCCACCCTTGATGAGTGCTGTTGATATTCTTGGTGTAGTGAAACCTGAAGTAGCTCGTGAGTTAGGGATTCGGGAGGACACACAAGTTGTTGTAGGATCTCCTGACCTCCAGTCTGCCATCGTTGGGTCTGGTGCAGTCCGTGATTTTGAGGGTCACATCTACATTGGGACTAGTAGCTGGACTACTTGCCATGTGCCTTTCAAGAAGACGGATATATCACATAACATGGCTGCAGTACCCTCCTCCATCCCCGGGAAATACTTTGTTGCGAATGAACAAGAGAGTGCAGGAGCTTGTCTAACATTTCTACGAGACAATGTATTCTATACTGATGATGAATCTCGAAAGGGAAATCCTGCAGTATATCAAGAATTTGATGAGATTGTAAGACAATCACCTCCGGGTAGCAACGGACTAATTTTTACTCCGTGGCTCTATGGAGAGAGAACTCCTGTTGAGGACCATACTGTTAGGGGTGGTTTCCACAACATGTCACTTCATGTGAAAAAGGAAGACATAGTTCGTGCAGTCTTTGAAGGTGTAGCTTTCAATACTCGGTGGTTGTTCGAGTTGGTTGAAAAATTCATCAAGAGAAAAATGAATCCAGTGAATATTATTGGAGGCGGCGCTCAGTCTGATATTTGGTGCCAAATCTTTGCTGATGTGCTTAATAGAACAGTTCGCCAAGTCAAGAACCCAATAATGGCTAACGCAAGAGGCGCAGCATTCATTGCTGCATCAGGGCTAGGGTTCTGCACATTCGATGATATTCCTAACCTCATTCAGTATTCAAATGTCTTTGAGCCCAATCCTGGAAATCGTGAGCTCTATGATACATTGTTCAAAGAGTTTCTTAACATCTACAAGAACAACAAATCAATGCACAAGAGGTTGAATCAATAGCCCCCAATCTGGATTTGATACCATGACTCGGTTTACGTATGAATTTGTAGAGAAGAATGTGAGAAAGAAGTCCTTTGGAGTTCTAACAACTATTGACCCCAAAGGTCGACCTCATAGTACTGGAATTCTCTATGCTGTAGGTTCACCTGACAAACCATTTGCCCTGTACAGCATAGCTGGGGAAAAATTTGCGAAAGTCCGTAACATTAAGCAAAACCCCCATGTATCGCTCGTTGTGACTTTTCCACACTACTGGGTACGGTTCGCGCCTGCGAGCTATGTAATGTTTCGAGGGACGGCTGAAATCCTCCCCGCCGACAATGCAGAAGGTAGGTGGGCGATGAGTCAAACAAGAATTGGTCGAATGAACCTACAAACAGATGCTGATGAAGTGGGCGTTGATTATGTCTTCATCAAGACGACTCCTGAACCCACAATATTCTGTTTTGGACTTGGTTATGGTTTGATGGAGTTGAGAAAAGACCACATAAGCGGTGGGTATAAAGTTGCAATCCCCATTAATCGACGATAACTCGTAGGAAGGATGTGGTTGGTTTGTAGATCTATTATGAGGCTAGCCAAGATATCTTCGAAGCACACGCAACGCCCTGAGAGTTATCCACTTTGATGGTTTATTTTTCTCATCTATGTCACAGAGCATCTTCCCGTTGAATGTATTTTTCAGGAGCCATCTGGAATCAGGTGTTTTACTAGAAATCACTAAATCAATTGATTCCTGCATCCTTCTGTCCTTTACTCCAAGCTCAGTCAAGACATCAAGCACTTCTAAGACATCAGACTGATAGAAGAGTGGAAAACCGAATTTCTTCCAGCCTGCTTTGTCCTTCCTGCTTCCATCAGAGTTCCTGAGATATCTGAAAATCTCATTCTCAAGCAATATCTCTGCTTCTTGCTGGACTATCCGATTCAAATCCTTTGACCGATGTCTTTTCGGGATTCGTGCGATCGCTTTGAGCACTTTCACGCCACCCATGTAGCAGTTCTCTGGGAACACTTTACTCCTTTCAATTGGGAATGCCCTACACTTCCAGCCCCCTACATCATCTGAGTGATATTCCACTTGGAAGTCGATTAGCTTCTGAGTTCTCGGATCTTCGAGATATCCAAAGTGAATCAGATAAAACAGGATATTTCCATCGATGCAGCAACCATCATTTACAACACTGTCATATCCTTTCTCAGTCTTTGGAATCTCTGTAAGAAAATGTCCTGATTTTCTTTGATGCAGAAAGATATACTCTATTGCTTTCTCAATATTTGGAGTTCTCTTCGCTCCTAATTCAGCAAGAATCAGCAGATTGTGTGTAGTTGCTTTATATTTTGGCAAATACATTGTTCCATACATGCCCCAATGACCCTCGCTCTTCTGAGCTTTCATGATTGCTTTTACACATGCTGAAACCATCAACGCGTCTTGAGCATCTCTCACATCAACATCAGCAGCAGGTCTATCTTCTAATTGCTGAAGCGCCCAAAATCTAACACCTGGACTCTCTGGGCTCAATAACCAATCAATAGTTCTCTGGGTGAGTACCTCCTTCCATTGCATATTTTTTTACATTGTATCTCTCTGTAATAAGGTCTAGCTCAAATGGCTTTTCCAACAATAATCCTGAAACCCAAAAGGATTAATTATCAATACCCACTCTCGGCATATCACTTTCAGAGCTAGATCGATGTTGCAGGACATATTCTTTGACTTTGTTAATTATCTCAAAACACTACTTACCCCTTGGGGCTTGGAAGACTATGCAGGCTTGATAGCTCTGATACCCTTCTACATTTTTCTGTATGTGCTCTACCTCATAGTGATTCGGTCAATTAGAGTGTCCTTCAGAAAAGTAGGGATGCCCAGAGAAGCAACCGG
>JAEORI010000218.1 GCA_016840965.1 Candidatus Thorarchaeota archaeon
CAATTCTAGCAGTATTTCTTTTGCAGATTGGCATGCAAGTTCATGCACTCCTAATTGTTGGTTTAATCGCAGCAGCTATAGCTATGTTCTTCGCTGCAGCTATTGTACGAGACACCTATGATCCGATTGTAATTCATGAAGAAGAAAATCTGGCGGATGATTCGGCCAGAGAACTTGGTAGACCTTTTTGGAAATTCACAGCAACAATGATGGGATATTATTCTGTATGGGGGATGGCAGTCCCATATCTAGGAATATTAAGTGTAAATGAGTGGGGAGTTAGTCTAGATATCTATGGTTTAGCGACTAGCGTGTTTTCCATTGTCACTGTTTTAGTGATGTACACATTAAGTGGTATGGCTGGACGAAGAACCAAAATGGGATTATTTGTTAGCCTTATTGTTAACTCAGTTGTCATGATGGTTATCGGAATTGGTTCTGGATTATGGTTACTTATTATTCTGAATGGGTTCTGGGCAGCGCCATTAATCGTATGGACTGCAACTGAAGGTGTTCTCGTTGTAAATGGTGTACCAGCAAATATGAAAGGAACTGCCCTTGGTGTTTTTTCGTCTATGACATCTGCAACAGGTCTCTTCGCAGCTCCATTGGGTGCGTTCGTTTGGTCGATTTCAGGTAGTCTGAGATTCTTATGGGTGCTGTCTGGTGGACTTGCTGTGGGTTTTGCAGTTCTGGCTTGGTGGGCTTTGAAGAGAGTCAAGATACATAGGGTCAAACAAGAATATAGAACTGAATTAATCTCTAAAACCAACGTGAATTTGAGATAGCCACATCCTAAATTTACTATTACTAAAAGACACATGTGGTGTCCCCAAGATGTGTACTCCTTTTGTGGCTGAACATTATTAGCAGAGCAATTTCGGAATTTGTGAGAGAGCTGGAATAGAAAAAGAAAGGGAATCTTAGGATGACCACAGGAAAAAAGCGACCGACTGTCAAGGAACTAGCAGCTCTACCTTTTTTCGGCAGCAAGCCATATGTTTCTCCTGATTGTTCAAAAGTTATCTACCTTCAAGGAGTCCCAAATTTAAAGACTAACACTTTCGATATCATAGGCTACATCTATAATATTGAAACAAGAACAACACACCGATTGTTCAATGGAAGTAGAAATGTAAAATGGTTAGATAGTAGCAGTATTTGTTGTTTGAAATCAGTACAACCTTCCGGAAATCAACAGATACATGTATATCGAGATTTTATATGAGGACCTATTAAGATTACAGATCATCCAACCTCTATCCTGAACTTTGAACCATTTGGGAGTGGATTTGTTTTTACTGCTCCAAAAGTTGATTCCAGTCCCAATAAGAGGGTAGGTAATTTCATCCATGTTGAAAATGAAGAACCCAAGGATGGATTATTCTATGTTTGTAGCGAAAGAGCAATTCGGAACCAAGAATTATCAATCACCAGCTTCAAAGAGGAAAATGTAAGGTATATACCATCATTCTTTGAGATTACAAAAGTTCTCCCTGAACCTTTCGCAATTGATTCATTCGTGGTATCATCTGAGAAGAATGCAATCTATCTCAACTGTCAAACAAGATCCGACTTGATTTTCGAAAATGAAACATCATGTTTCAAGATTGAACTGAAACCGGACTTGATACTCGAAAAATTAGATAACTCTAATCTTGAAGATGCCCTCTCATTGGTAAAACTAGTAAAGCTAAATTTACCAAAGGGATTCAAAGTTCGTGGAGTGTCTCCGGATGGGGATAAAGTACTATTAACTGGACGAGACACTGAACGCGTTCCAGAAACAAGACCAGACCTCTGGATTTTAGGTGTTTCAGAACTAGGAAATGAATTGAGTGGCCCTGTACTCAAGGACCATCTGAAATGCATAACAGAGAAAATCGATCGATATCCACTTGATTTCTATTGGACAGACCAAGGCATCTTTATGTTACACTGGGAAGAGAGTAGATGCCTCATTAGTAGAATAGACGAAGATGGCGAATTCGTAACTTATTCACTAGGTGATCTTCATCCTGAAAATTACTTCACCATTAACAAGGAGGGATATATTGCATTCACCGGATTATCACCAACTAGGTTGAACGAGGTGTATTATGGGAAGCCAACTGGAAATGGCTGGGATCTCACAAAGTTGACTAATGAAACAAAGAAGTTCGCTCATATTGATTTTGGAACGGTTGAGTCCATCAAGTGGAATAGTAAAGATGGTGTAGAGATAGAGGGGCTGTTGAGAAAACCATCTGATTTCGACCCGAAGAAAAAGTATCCCCTAATCATTATGCCTCATGGTGGACCTCGATCTAGCTCGCATTATTCACTCCTTGAAAATGAATATTATAGACCAGTGCACTCCTTTCTAGCAAAAGGAATTCTGATTCTCCAGCCAAATTATCGAGGAGGTTTGGGAAAAGGTAGGGAGTTCATGGAACTAAATCATAACAATCTGGGTGTTGGAGATATGTGGGATATCGAATCAGGAATTGATTATCTAGTTTCTCTGGGTTTTATTGATGAATCTAGAATTGGAAGTATGGGGGGCAGTCAAGGAGGATACCTATCAGCTTTTGGTGGAATGCATACAGACAGATTTGCTGCAGTAGCAGTCATGGCGGGAGTAAGTAGCTGGTATATCTACTATATTGGGTCAGATAACAGATACGGGATTCATCTCACAGGAACGCCATATGATCAAGATAACAGAGAAAATTACAGAAAGAGTGCACCTATTTCTGCGATTGAGAAAGCAAAAACACCGATGCTGATTCAACATGGTGAGGAAGACAAGAGAATTTCAGTCATTAGTGCACAAGAGCTTTACAGAGCGTTGAAGCACAAAGGAGTTCCAACAGAACTGTTCACATATCCGGGCAAAGGACATGGATTCATTGCACCTCAGGACAATTATGCTATGATGTTACAGGTGTATCGATGGTTCTGTCACTACTTGTTGGATGAAGAATTGGACTTCTTCAAGGATGATTTCTAATCATCCGAAGCAATTCTCCTAAAACGAATCTATTAGTAGAGAGGTATAGCAGTTATTGTCGTTATTTTAATGCATATGATGAAGAAGAGAAATTCTTCGATATAGGTGAGCCACAATCTATTTTGCGATGATTCGATAGGTAAAACATGCAGTAGTGAGGCCTAATAATGGAAGAAGCTATTATCTTGACCCAGTCTGAGGTCCAATCTTGCTTGTCTATGAAGGAGGCAATTAAATCTGTCAGGATGGCATATTCAGCCTTTGCAAAGGGCCGAGTAAAAATGCCAAATGTTCAACATCTTGATGTAACTCAATATAATGGAGAGGTGGACATCAAATCTGGATACGTTGAGGATTTTAAATTAATGGGAACTAAAATAGCATCAGGATTCTATGATAATCAAAAGAAATCACTACCTCCAGGGATTGCTGTAATTGTTCTCCTTGATTTAGAAACAAGTATGCCCTTGGCGATTATGGATGGAACTCATATTACAGCATACAGAACTGGGGCTGCAGGAGCTGTTGCAGCTGATCTTCTTGCCAGAAAAAATTCCGAAAATGTAGGCATCGTAGGTGCTGGAACTCAAGGTCGAATGCAACTTCTTGCATTAACGGAGCTGTTTGATATTAAAGCAGTGAAAGTTTGGGATATTAATCGGGACGTAGCCAATCGGTATCAGAGGCAGATGTCCAAAGAACTCTCAATTGATATTGATGTTGTAGAAACCCCCGATGCTGTTGTTCCAAATGCAGATATTCTTGTAACTGTAACACCCTCAAGAAAAGCACTCATCAATGTGACTTCGATCCATGAAGGACTACATATCAATGCTATAGGAGCTGATGGTCCAGGAAAACAAGAGCTGGATCCACATATCATGATTCATGTATCAAAAATTGTTGTTGATAGTCTGGAACAGTGTCGTAAGATAGGAGAGATTCAGCACGCTTTGGGCCAAGGACTTATTCAACAATCAGAAATCCATGCAGAAATTGGCGAGATAATCAACGGAGAAAAGGTAGGGAGAGAATCTGATGACGAAATCACGCTCTTTGATTCAACAGGACTTTCAGCACAGGACATAGGCGCTGCAAAGATTGTGTATGATGCAGCAAAGCAGAAGGGGATAGGTAGGAGTATCAATCTTTTTGGTTAAGTATTGCTACTAAGATCTGGCCTATCAAAATTTGAACCTCAATCTGCTAAAAGAATTGACACATCCTAGAGAGAGGCATCACATTATTTTGAAAAAAAGAAAGAAGAGTTCTGAACAAATAATTGTTCAGAACTTAGAGTTTTGCTCACTTGAAGTAAGCTCTTGTTGATGGCAATAGCAGGTATATGAAAACTATAAGATTGACAACGAAAGCAGCCAATCCTAAGTAATCAGCGAGGAGTTCGCCAATGCGTAAAGCGCCGCCAAGAACTCCTAGTAGGTTGAAGATAAGAGCCCATAGCCAGGCCCATCCCTTCAGGGTGTATAGACCGTAGAAGAGGATCAAACCTACTAATCCAACGATAAATACAATTAAGGCTGGAAATGCAAACAATATGGCAAAGATACCAGCCTCCATTGCCACCATTAGTAGTAAAACTCCTACGACTAGATTCAACAAAGCTCCGATGAGCTGTAGAATAGCTAGTAGTAGTACTCCGGTTGGTTTACCAGACATATGTCTTTCCTCCGAACCACAACGAGAGTTGTGGGTAATATTTTGCATTACATTGTATTATATAAGGTAAACGTGCATATTACAAAATTAATACAAGAAGTATCTATGACATCATAATTTACCAAAAAGAGGAGTAGGAGAGAAAAGGGTATTATCGTTCCATTGTTTTTAGCGTAGATAATTCATCCTCAAGGTCATCAATCCGGTTTGTCATCTCAAGCACGGTATGGAGCAATACCGAGATAAGATATCCATAATTAACGGTATACCTATTTTCCTTACGATCAATAATGTTGGCTTCTTCAAGCCGTCTAGCCGCATTTGTGATAGACTGTTTCGATACTCTGCGTTTATCAATGCGCGTGTCAACTGCTTTGCGAACCTGGCGAGGTTCAATAGGACTTCCTTTAAGACCTTCAAGCAGACTATAAAGAACCATTAGCCCCGCACTCATACGAGGGCTCATCAGTTTTGCAAATGCTAACTCAAGATCAGATATCATGATATTCTTCCTACTCCCTTGTTTGATTGCCTTTGGTAAACGTTAGGTTCGTGAAAAACCTTCTCTTAATATTAAACGTTGTCTAAAACGCTAAGAGAAGTGTAATCCATCATTAAACGTTTACTTTCAAATTACACTCTACAAAAAAATGATAACTAGGTATGCATTCCTTTGGGTGAGCGTGTCCTTAAGTGGCGGGTGAATCAGAAAGGATAGTATTCGTTTCCGTCATACACACGGATCTTGAGAGTGTGGAAGAGGTAAGACGTGTTGTTCGAGAAATAAAACCAGACGTTGTCGCAGTCGAACTAGATCATGATAGATACCAGCAACTTATGAACCCTCCAGAAAACCAAGCAGCAGTTTCTCCAATATCAGGTGATATGGCTCAAGATTTGATGCAGCAGCTAGCTATTCTAGAAAAAAGTCTGAGCGAAATCACTGGTTCGGATGTCGGGGATGAGATGCTAGCAGCAATAGAAGAGGGGAGAGCCATGGGAGCTAAAATTGCTCTTGTCGATCGTCCTATGGTTGCAACCGTCCAAGCAATGATGCAAGTTCCGATAAATGAGATATACAAACTAACTGAGATGCTACCAGATGCAACAAAGGAAATTAAGAATGGAGGAGCAGGTGACTTACTTTCCATGCTGAAGGAGGATGGTGCTGTTGACGACTTAATGGACCAATTTAAGGCGGAGTTTCCAGGTCTTGCGAATGTACTCATTGAACAGAGAGATCAATATGTAGCCAAAGCGCTGCATTTTATTTTGAATGATGTTAAGGGAAAGATTGTTGCGGTACTTGGTGCTGGACACATTCAAGGAGTTAAGACAGCTCTGGAGCATATGTTCTAGTGCCAAAATCAAAGATTCAAAGCTTCTATTAGTTTGTCAATACCTTCACCGGTCTTAGAGCTTACTCTAAAGACTGGAATGGTAGCATCAACTTCACGAACATCAGCTTCAAGCGAATCGATATCAAATTCAAGTACATCTGCAAGGTCAATCTTGTTAATGATAATCAAATCTGCATGTTTTATCGTAAGTGGATGTTTTCGAACCATGTAAGGACCTTCAGTGATGCTAACAACAACTACTTTTTTATCCACTCCCAAAGAGTAACCAGCTGGACATATCAAATTACCAACATTTTCGATAAATACCACTTGATAATCCACTAGATTGACTTTTTGAAGTGCCACTCTTACCATTCTCGCATCCAAATGACATGCAGTTCCAGTGTTGATTTGTATAGTATCTACACCATGTGATGCTACACGGTCTGCATCTATAGTGGTCGCTAAATCTCCTGCAAGCATTAGAATACGATACTTATCATGAAGATGCTCACAGAGTGACTCAATTAATTGTGTCTTCCCGGTACCGACTGAGCCCATAATATCTATGGCAATTATACCATGTTTTTTGAAAACCTCAGCATTTAGCTTCGCAGCGTTCTCGTTTGCACCAAAAAGATCTTTCTGAATGTCGATATTGACTGTTTTACGACTATCCTTGTAATCTGACATCTTTCACCGACCTTCGTATTCAGTTATTTCTTGGAGCGGCGGGTTGGAGTATAGATATTGTCCTACAATTGGTCTAATGATTGTCTTCTCAAGAACAAGAGCAACAACAGCCCAGAGAAATGCTTGCATCATATCAATTGTCGCTGCAATCAGGTTGACAATAAATGGGTCAACAAGAGAAGCGAAGACTGTCATTGTAGGGACAAAACCACCAATCACTCCACTACCAAGAACCACAAGCAGGTAGTATTTTGCAGTATCACGATTTGCTAAATAGATTGCATATCCGGATCCAATTCCCAAGCACATATTGCCAAACATTGGTAATAGAGGAATCTCTGTTCCTGAAAGTGCTCCAGACGCCCCCACTATTACTCCCACAACCACACCTCCTGGCAAACCTCCGATTATACCTGCCAAGATTGAAAACATAAATCCAGGAGTGAGGACAACCACATTAGGAATAATTGGAATTTGAATCGCATATCGTACAACGATGCCTATAGCTGCGATTAATGCAAGAGTTGTTAGCGCAACCGTGTTTGATTTTATTGGCATAATCGACATCTGCAGTTGCCTCAGGTAGTAGGATTATTGAGGCGTTTGCGGCCAGCTCTGTAACAAGAAGCTTTTGGTTGCTTCATACCATTCATCAAGTTGAGCCAGTATCTCTTTTCGCACTTTTTCTGATGATATAGCTCGGTATTCGTAGTAATATCCGCCTCTATCAATGAAATTCATATTTCGCTCAACTAGATTCTTTTTGTGAAGTCTGTTCAAAACTCGCTGGATTGTACTCCTGTCTTTGCCAATTAACTCGCTTATCTGCTCAACAGTTTTTGGGGAATCCATCAAAGCAAAGTATGTATCAATCTCACTATTCCGAAGCCCAAAAGCGCAGCACAATAAATCAGAGGGTTTTTCGAAACTTTTACTGAAAAGTCCAACCAATGGCTCCCGTACACTCATCGCAATCATTCTATTAGGATGATGCGATGCTTTAAAACAGTTGTGTAAGGTATTTGCACAACCGGATGATAGGATAATACTGTGTTTCAAAAGGATTCGACTCGAGATGAGATTGGTGCAGTTGAATGGATTTCAGTTCATTCCACAATAATCAGGATCAAGATGATTGGGCAAGGCAAGAAACATCTGCTCGTAGACTTCAACCTATCAATCTCGCGCCTCTAAAAGGAGCTATTGAATCAGATCCCGTCAGGGCAAGGGTATTGAAGGTTCTCATAGAAGATGGTAATTGGGTAACGACAGCCGACCTACTGAGGGCTGCTCGCCAAGAACGACCCATTGTAGGAGCAGTCACAATTGGGACTATACTGAATGGAATGAACGAACTGGTTGCCTCACGATTAATATTGAGTAGAACCTCGTTGACCTCAGGCATTGATTGGGCCGAATGGAGAATTAATCCAGACTGGTTGGAGCCAACAAGAAAATTGCTTCATATGATGCGAAGACCAAAATTCAGACCAGCATCATCAGAAGATTTTCCGGGGAGAAATGAAAGACTATTGGAAGATTTGACTTGAAAATAATACTCATTTTTGAGTAGCTAACATATTATGGGTAAATTAATAAGTGAGCATTTTCGACTGCAATTGCATGGTAGACCACACTACCCAAGGGGCATCTGAAATGGTCCAAAAAGATGAAGTGGAACCTCAAGAGTTTGAACTCACTGAGGTCTCTGAGCGTACTGAGAGAGTTAAGAAGATAGCAGTGGGAGGAATTCTGGCATCACTTTCCGTAGCTGTTGCACCGTCTGTTGGATTCATTGCTAGGGTAGCTGGGTGGGGAATCGCACTGTTTGACCATGTGTCTATTTTCTGGATGGTTTCATTTCTGATTGGAGGTCCAATAGTAGGATCTATCAGTCTAGTGGCAGGAGGAATTGCTCTTTTTCCATTCGATCCATTTTCACCCTTTGGCCCAATTTTCAAAATGGTTGCTACATTACCTATGATGGTCGTACCATGGTATGGTGTTAGGAAAATTAAAAACGGCACAAAGGGAGAGTCACTTTCCAAACCCAAGTTTTATGCGACTCTTATGGTTCTAGCCTTTTTGTTACGTGTTTCAATCATGGTACCAATTAACATCGCATATTTAGCACTATTCGCCCCAGTTATCTCATTGGAAGTTATCATAAACTTTGGAATAATTCTGAACGCATTTCAGAGTCTTTGGGACGCATTGATTCCATTCATCGCTGTTCATCCGACAGGAGTGTTCAAACATTTCAAGATGTGGTGAATAAAAAGGAACTCTGAAACAACCGGAATTCGCTTAAATAGACAGACGCGACAATCTATCGTGAACCTC
>JAEORI010000219.1 GCA_016840965.1 Candidatus Thorarchaeota archaeon
GTCACTGATTTCGGCATTGAGTTCCTATACTGATTGTCTTGAGGATGCTCTAGGCTCATACCCATAATCTGCGCCCGAAGTGCAGTACTGCAGTGGATTCTCCATCTTCCCGAGATATTTCTTCGATACCATCGAGGGCGACTAGGTTTACTATGAGCTTGATTGCGAAATCTTTGAACGATGGCATTCTTGCGCCAATTTGAACTCTAACCAGATCGCCATCCAACTTCACCTCACATCGTTCTAGAAATCCTGTAGAAGTAATGTTCAATGCTGCTTTCTGTACATGTTCCAATAAAGTTGATTCTTTGTCCTGAGTAGATGAAACATCGTGAGGTCCAACATTTCGTATACTAATGAGAGTCTTTTCACTGATTGGATCATTGATTGTGTGGTTTATCAACCAATCCAAGAGGGGTGATGATAGCGTAGCATTTCCTGCTCTGCCTGACTTCATGAGAAATTCTTCCCTCCGTTCTTTCCATGCACCAAAGATTTTCTGATTCCGATACTCTCTCTTTGATTGGAAATCCTTACTGTCCAACCACTGAATGCTGATTTTGTTCGCTGCAATTATCTCAACATCAACTGTATATCCCGCCTCATCCCAACTAGAAAGAAGAAACAGGATTATAATCTCTGGAGTAGTTCGTAACATTTTCACTGTCGCAAGAATTGTTTTTCTTTCTGGGAAAAATTCTGCAGACCTCAGTATACCCATTTTTTCAAGCAGCTTGATATGCTCTGCAAAAGCATCATAGGTGTTCTTCCAAGTATCGCTCTCAATTACTCCTAGTCCACGAAGAAGTTTTGTCTGCTGAATACCTATTTTTGAGATGGCTTCAATGAACTCGTTTGAAGGTTGGTTCGTATGCTCAAGGTTAACAAAAGCTTCGAGGAATTCTGAACTCGTCAGCCCCATCTCCGCAGTTGTGACAAGAGAAGAAAGCAACTTTGATGTTTCTTGTGCAACGCAGGATTCGCAATCCGGATAATCTTTTCTCCTCGCATAGTATCTTACAGCTTCTTCAAGAGCATCATTGATACGACCTGATTCCCCACTGATCTCATTCAACGCATCTTTTGTCGTTGCTGATATCGTAGTGTGCAAATGAACACGTGTTCGATTTCCTCTGATTTCTTGATGTCTATCTACCTCGGGGTTCGGACTTCCCTTCATGAACACACTTCTCGATTTATGTACAAGGAGATTCTGCTATATCTATTTTGTGAACACAAGTTTTCCGATTAAATCGAAGAGTGTACATCATCATTGAAGAATGAGATTTAGTGGATCAACTTTTTCTCTAAGTACTTCTAGCTCCTTTGATGTAGGAGGGTTTTCCAATTTGGCATGAGAAGTGCCTAAAAGAAAGCCAGTATTGTTTCTGATTTCATTGGGTGATGTAAATTCATAATAGCTCTCCAGAATCATCTTCTTGCTAACATCTTCAAACCTTAATACTCCCAGCGAGGTGATTACGCATTCAGGACCTCCTCCTCTAATACCAGCTTCTTTTCTAGATGTTCCTCCTGAAAGCCAACCCGGACTTGTTAGATAGTCTAGCTTCTCTACAAATCGTCTTGTTTCATGTTTCATGAATATGAATGTCTTATTCACACATGTTGCTACATCACATGCTCCTCCACTACCAGGAAGGCGTATTCTTAGGTCATCATTATCACAAATCATGGAACTGTTAAGATTACCATAGATGTCAATCTGTGCTCCAGAAAGAATACCAACAACCGATTTACCTGTAATTTGATTCTGCATATAAGAGAAAGCATCAGCAAGGTTCCCAATATGAGACGCATTATACATAACGCGAGGGTCTGCGACTGTGAGTGGAACTTCTAGAAGAGTCGGATCCATTGCACCTGTTTCAAAGAAGATAATGCATTTTGGAGCATGTATCAATTTAGCTGCAACCGCTGCAAGCATCGGAAGTCCAGTGCCGCAGAAGACAACATCACCATTTTTAATTCTACGAGACAAAGCGATTGCCATCATCTCCATACTTGAATATTCTGAACTCATGTATTCACCTCCTTTGCCTATAGCCAAACTCAGGCGATGCTCGAATATCCTCCAGTCTCTCTTTGCCAATAATATCAAGATACTCGTCGAAATCAGAAACTCCAAACACATGGGTTTCCAAATACTCTGAAAATTCAGCATCATTCTCAGCAATATCTTTGTACATATCGAGATGCTTCGCATCATAATCATAACGAAGATAGCACGCAGTAGGGTGAGCTCCAAATGGTTGATGCACAACTGCGTCTACAATGGTATGTGGAAAGCAATTTCGCCATGGTTCTCGACGTAGTTCCTTAGAGGGGACTAATTCTTCGCACGAGATAATAACATGCTTGGATGCACGAGCCTGATCAATATCAACGAAAGAAAGACCTTCAATCCTTGCAATTCCATCTTCTGATGCTTGATGAACATGCAATAATGTGACATCAGGGTTTACTGCTGGAACGAGAACCAGGGTATTCTTGTTACTAAATGGATCATTACTCACTATCAGTTTCTTTTTTGGTAATGATGTCTTGGAGGCTCTTAATTCCTTAGTGAAACCCCATTTCTTTACGATATCTGATCCCAGACCAGAAAAAGTTGGGAGGTATGGAATACCCATTGCACCAGCCATGAACCTGAGGGTAATTTGATAGTTCGTATAATCCTCTACTGTGATTATCCCTGCTTCTACAGCTTTTTTGAATCTAATACATGTACTGGCAAAGCGTCCATTTGCTCCATATGCGATTTCAAGTAAGTTGACCAGACCTCCACCAATTAACAAATCCAATGCTTGGCTTCCGGAATGCATGACAACATGAAGATCACCAATCTTTTGCCTTAGTAATTCATGTGCGAGTGCCATTGGATTCCTGTTTACTGTGAAACCACCAAAAGAGAGACAATCTCCCTTTGACACAAACTGAGAAATAGCTTCAGACGCTGTCATAAGCTTAGAAGACAAGGTATTCATCTCAAGATGTTCCATATTATATTCTACATTTTATTTTGTCGCATAAAGAATCTTGGTCTATTTGTCGGAAACTTTTTCCAATATGATGTTCATAACTATTGACGGTGACCAGATAATGGAGTGGAAAGATGGAGCTAAGTGTGTAGTCTGCTTGACATTTGATTTTGACGCTGACACTTCGTGGAGGAACATTCTACGACGGAGCAATATTGAACGAGATA
>JAEORI010000220.1 GCA_016840965.1 Candidatus Thorarchaeota archaeon
AAGAGCTTTTGAACTACCAAGAAGAGTATTATGGCACAAATCCCCGCAATCCTGACACTGACGGTGATACATATTCAGACTACTGGGAGGTCATGAACGGATTCGACCCTCTTGACCCACATGTTCCGGTGCTCCAGTGGGTTGTTGCCAATGTCGGACTCATCCTTGTTGCCGCAGTGGGTATTGTTGCGCTCATTGTTGGTTACCGATATATTCTGTTCAACGAAAGTAGACGTATGAAGCGTCAGCTTCGGAAACAAGAAGAGGAGAGCAAACGAGCGATTGATGAGCTAAAAGACAGTAACAACAATAAGAACAAAGAAAATGGTGAAACAACTTCATCTGACGAAGACTGAACGCTGTATTATAGGCACGCAGAATGGTCTTATACAGAAGTGGAATAATAGATATGTATCTAAACTGTGGTAAACATGGAAGGTCTTGCTCGTGGAGAAAGAGGTAACGATATACAACTTCTGTCCTTGTTTCAAAGACTTTGAGGGTGAGTTAATCTGCCTCAACAATGACAGTCTTTGTGACATCGAACACTCCATCTTTGCAGCGGACATTCTCAATCAAGATGCTTCGATTGATCTGGTAAAACAGTTTGAGGTTGGTGATGGCAAGACCTGCTACACATCAATCTATACCTACAATGGGTGTGTTTACTGCTCATCACAAGGGTTCAAGATTCGCATCCATAAAGAGGATATAACTGATGATATGCTCCTGCAAGCGATAAGACTCTATGCTCTTGGGCCATCACAGATAACTGTCGACTGTGCATCCTGCATATACGGAATTTTACTCGCTCTTGTACTATCTCAAGACAAAGCGTCTATCAAACGATACTTGGATAAGTTCTCATTAGAGGTCGCCATCAAGTTCACTGAATTGGAACTAGATGAAATTGATGAAGCTACACCATATTTCGAAACCATCCAAGCATATCTTGTCAAGCTGCTTGAGGATCAATACTACTGGCAAGATGTGAACCAGAAACTAGTAGAGAACAGAGAACCTGAATCTCTCATTGAGCTTGCAGGCAAGATGGAGCTTCTAGATAGGTTGCAGTTCGTCTTCTACAGCCAAGTATTGAATATACGAAGTATTGAGAGCTCTAGAATTCTAGTGCGAATGCTCTCCCATATTCTTAGGACGTCTCGAAATATCCTTGGCCTCAATGAGGAAATACATTCCTTGATTGCCTCGAACACGATTGGAGGTTATGAGGAAGATAAAGCCCTAATCTCCAAAATTGAGGATTATATGGAGAAAAGCAGAACGTTGGACCATTTCTTTGGCAACATAGCTGATATCATGAAAAGTAGTTCATAGCAATTATTATCCAATAAATGCAATACTCATGCTGGCAACCATCTCTTTATTATATAAATTATGTATGCTTTCACATGAATATCGAGAGATGAATCTTGATGGGCGATGAATTGAAGGTAAAGGTGTTTATTGAGTCAAAATCTGAAACCTTCCAAGCCGCAGATATGGATACAGTAGGGCATCCTGTTTGCACTGGTACCAATACCTCAGATTGGGGAAGTGGCTCTTTAGGGAAAGGAGGAAGGGTAGTCCCTCAGGAACATATGATATTGCTAGACGCTGCTTCAAGAGCCGCTGAAAAATTAGGTCTTGCACTCGAAATTATCGACATATCTGATTTAGGATTCTTTCAAAGACGAAAAATAAAGCAGTTTGTTCCAAGGGTCGAAATAGGCGAAGTAATTCTTACAGGACTCCCAACATCGAGTGAGATCATTGAACAGGTTCGCACTGTAATTTCAGCCTAGTCTGTAAAGATGATACTAATTGGTTGCTTCAATTCTACGATATAAAGTAGTAACAAACCCCAACAGCAAAATTGTGACTCCTAGAATTCCTAAATATAATGATGGCATACCTAGAAGAAATAGGGGCTCATAGATCGAAGGTATAAGTGCTACTCCGAAAAAGAACGAGAACGTCACAATCCCTGCTAGAACTCCTCTCTTCTCAGGAGAAATGATTTGGCTATATGTTATCATTAATGGAAACAAAATTCCTCCAGCCCAACCAACAAGTATTATGGCAAGACCTACGATGGGAATTGAGCTTGCGATAGTGATATCTCCCACAAGCAAAAACAGAATAATCGCAATAATTTGCGGAATAATTCCCACAGCAGTAGTCACCCCAAAACCCTTTGTTCGGATTAGTACGCCAAGTGACAGACCTGCAATCGTACCAAAAGCGCCTCCTCCAAGTAAGAGCAAGCCAATAAGCCCTTCTTCAATCGAACCAGTCATTCCTCTTGATGTCCAAACAAATGTCCCTAGATATACTAAAGGTATCAGAAATGTCGTAATCAACATAAATAGAACAACTCGTTTCTTGAGCTCTTCACTTAGATTTCTAATGAGTGCCTTGATTCCAGTTTCTCCATGAACGACCAAAGGTGGTCGATTTGCAGTTAATATTGCTATCAGACCAATGAATACAATTCCGAGGATAATGAGATAGTATAGTTCCCAACCAAGAATAGCCATTTGTCCAGCTATGAAAGGACCAAGTCCTACACCAAAAGATGCTAGTGCAGACGCGATTCCCATTCGTTTCGGGATCTCAGCTGGAGGCGCACAATCAGACAATAGAGCAAGAAGAACAGGGTTTACGAGTCCAAAACCAACTCCTGATATAAGGTGTCCAAGCGCAAACAGTGCAATTGTAGATGATAAAGATATGAAACCAAGGCCTAAAAGAAAGACAATCAAACCGCTGACTATGATAGGAACTCTTCCATAGCTATCAGATAATGCTCCTGAGAAGAGTTGAAAGAATGCAAAAGGAAACATGAACGCAGGCAGAGCTATCAAAATTGTTGTGGGGTCAACGAGAAAATCAATTGAGATTGGACCAAGCAGGGTAAGCACGGCATTTCCGACTAAAGGACCAATTCCAAAGAGGATATACGAAACTACCTCGATTGGTCTAAAGCTTTCTGGTTTTTCGCATGCGCTGATTGCCGCCTCAATAGCAGAGTCGCTCATTAACTCACCACACTAGCGGCGATGTTATTAACCATAGTTAAACCATTTGGTAGAGGTGAATGTGAAAAACAATCAAATTACGAATGAATAGATCTGAAACTCTGCAGCATTAACTATCAGCGTTTTCTTTTCCTTAATTAGTTAAGTCTGTCTTTTTTTAAAACAAAAAGGATTGAAGTAAGACACATAAGCTTACGTGGATATTGGATTTTGGGTAGGAATCTCTGAAAAAGTGCAGATTAATCCAACCCTGTCTAGCGTGTGAAAGCTTTCGAGATGCCACTGAATACGATTCATGATATTGAATTTCCGGTAGCATACTAAGTAGGAGAAGGGCCTATGAAGAGTAAAAGGTCTGTACTAGTCGTCTTAGCTTATTGTATAGTTGTACTCCTACTTAGCTCAAACACAGAAGTTCCACATGTAGTAGTATATGATTCTGGAACTGCTACCTACCTAAAGGAGTATGCTTCATCATCATCGCTTGAACAATTCGTGGACAATAATGTTTCAAATGTTGATGGAGTAGGATCCAAAGGAACTCATTCAAATTTTGCGAATCAACAAAATGGACCAGATGCAATATACGACCTACTCACTGAAGAGGATACAAACCCTATCGCTACAAATGTTGAAGATGACTATGATAGTTACGCTGGTGATGTTGACTCATCACCAGACATAGGTTTGGAAACAAATCCTGCGGATGCGCAAGGCACCTCCCTTGATTCCCAGTATATGACACTTCAGGAAGTGGATGTAGGTTCTCCCTATCAATCGACATGGCTTGATACAGACCAGTATGATGGTTTAGTAGAATCTGGAATGACTAATGTTGGAACATCTCCATACCTTAGTGTTCAGGATTATCCCACCAGCTATGTGACCACAAAAGCACCAGGATCACAAGGTGGTTGGTGGGGATTTCCAAATACAACATTGACTGGAGATCTATCAATAAATGTATCACTTTATTGTTGGAATTTGGATGGAGCAAACGATGATGGTTTTGATGTTTACTATGATACATCTAACGGACCTGGTTCACTATTAGGAAGAGTCGCTCAACATACAACACAACAGTATGACACACTGCAGATACCTGGAACTTTTACTCAAACGCAGGTGAATTCTCTTCGAATAATGCTTGTTTTCTATAAAACTGGAGGCACCAACAATGTATATGCGGATCATCTGCGAATTGGAGTTAGTTCACCTAAAGTCACAAATTACGAGGTAGATTTCGAGTATAGTTGGAGTGCAGCTGATTATGATGAAAGCCATGAGGAAGTATGTATCAACATTGGAACTATAAGTGGAACAGAATCTTTGAGTGTGAGTTATTGGGATGGGGTTGGTTGGATTCAACTGGGAGAGATTACTTCCCCTGGTTGGACCAATCTTACAGCTGTTGGTCTTACTTCAGCAACATACGCAATTAGACTCAGAGGTGCGAATTCCATTCTTGATGAAGTTCAAAACTCATGGACAATTGACCTAATCACTCTCCATACTTGGACAGACCAGACTTATAATTACGAACTTGATTTGGAGGTTCAGTGGACATCAGCTTCATTTGACAACAATAACGAGTTCCTCTGTATCTACGCAGGTGACACAGATGCAGAAGATCTGAATATTGATGTCTGGGACGGAGCTAGCTGGACAACCGTGATTTTTGATTTGCTACCAAACACATGGAACAATATCAGTGTAAAGACTTGGCTTACATCTTCTACATTCACAATTCGGTTCAAAGATGGATTAGATACTGGAGACTCATCCTTATCACAATGGAACATTGATGCCACTCTTCTTCGAACTTGGAATAACATCCCATCAATTGATGCGGAACCTTTAGTCAGTAATCCTGATGATGGAAACTACATGTATGCCCGAGCACGTAGCTATCTAATTACTGCAAATGTATCTGATCAAGATGGATATGCGGATATCGAGAATGTCAGATTATCTTTGTACTCTAATGATAGACTCTCATTCTTCTGGGCTGTTGAATATGATGAAGATACAGATTTGTTCAGCGAATATGAAGACGCTTCAGATTATATCACCCTAGACGCGTCTGCTTCAAGTGTTTTGAAACTTGGAAATGATATAGGCATAACATTTCATATTGCAATTAAATGGAATCATCCAGACATTAGTAATACTGATGTCCAATGTATTGTCACTGATAACAAATTAGAGAATAGCACAGTTTGGTATGAAGTCAATTGGAATATCGAAACACGGTTGAACATCACTGGAATTAATGTTGAGGATAACCTTGGGACAAGCGATAGAGGTGACTTGAATGGACAATTCTTCACCTCTGGAATTGTAAGATATTACGGTTCAGTTCTCAATCCTCCATCTAGTGAAGTAGATGTCTGGGTCATTGGGTCTGAGTATGGAACATACATAGGACCTTGGAGTGACTCCATAATCGAATCTGGCCTATTCAACGTGTCATGCTTTGCCGATGATGAAGTGGGATTAGATACATACACAGTAAAGGTTGTTGAGGAAGGATTAGGATTCGGGGGTTCTGATCTTCTCTATTCTAGCACAGTTGACACCTACATCGCAGATCGTATCGAATTTTATGAGTCTGGTGTGGATGATTCTAGAATTGATGTTAATACCCTGGGAGTAACTTCATGGAGTGCACGCTATCAATATGATTCCCTTTCAATTACAAGTGAATTAATAGCAGCTTTGAATGGCTCCAAGGTTCTATCTTGGAATGGTTCTCATTGGATTTTTCAAGAGAGCAAAAGCACAGTGCAAGCTACTGGGTACTCAGTTGTATCTGCATTCGAATCTACACATGGTCTAAGCGTTTGGATGCAGAGTGCAAGCAATACCACTATCATTTGGGACCGTATCCGAATTCTCACAACTACTACACAGGATGGAAGAATAGATTATGGGTTATCGGCTGATATTAGAGTCACCGCAGAGTTGGAGTATGATGGACACCCACTTGGGATGGGAGACATTCTCTACATGAATGATTCAGTGATGGCTTGGGTGGGTCCCTATTTTCAACTTCAACCTCAGTTCTCACAGGTAGGCCTTTGGAGATTCTTTGTCAATATATCAGGAGCTGGTGAACAAACTTATGGAATAACAGCGGTTTTTGTTGATGGGAATCATATAGATCAAATCTGGGACAGAATTCTGATTTTAACCACAAGCGCAACTGATGGCAGAATTAACTATGGGACTAGCACTACGATAAATGTAACAGCTCAGCTTGAATATGATGGCACACCGTTGGGTAGTGGTGATACTCTCTACATGAATGGTATAGTGATGACTTGGGCAACGGACCATTTCTATCTTGAAACTGGGTCATTCTCAATGATAGGTCGATTGAACTATTTTGTGAATACAACAGGTGCCTTCGAAACTACATTTGGGATTAGTGTCGTCCAACCTAATCCTATAGCTTCGAGTGTGATTTGGGACCGTATTCAAATCACATCGACTACTACTCAAGATTCACGGATAGACATTGGTACATTTGCAAATCTAAGAGTCACAGCTGTGTTAGAGTATGATGGGCATTTACTAGGACTAGGTGACATGCTCTATATGAATGACACAGTGATGAATTGGGTAGACCCATACTTTAGATTTCAGCCACAGTTCTCTCAGGTGGGTTTGTGGAGGTTCTATGTGAATTCAACTGGAGCTTTGGAAACAACATATCAGATCACTGTTGTCAATGTCGCAGGACTCTTTGTTGATCAAGTGTGGGATCGAATAGTGATCTCAACGACGACCACTCAAGATGATAGAATTGATTTTGGTGCATCAGCAGACATCCGAGTCACTGCAAGACTACAATTCGACAATCATCTACTTGGTTCTACTGATACACTATACATGAATGGCACATCCATGACTTGGACAGGTACATACTTCATGCTACAACCTCAATTTTCGATGGTTGGTATTTGGGCATTCTTCGTGA
>JAEORI010000221.1 GCA_016840965.1 Candidatus Thorarchaeota archaeon
GAGAAGTGTGTTTGCGGCTTGAAAGACTTTCTCCTCCATCATTGATCCTCCGTACTTTAGTCCTAGAGCCATGATTGCTCCCGTCAGAGCTCCACACACATTTCCATTACTAGCTATACCTCCACCAAACCCAGATGCTATATTCCTGCAAGTATCATAGTCAAGTTTTCCAGAACTGAGGTGTACACCATAGGTAGCGAATATCGCTTGTGAACAAGAACCTCTCTGTTCATCCATTATCTTCTTTGCGTCTTCCACGCGATTGGTTGACATAACGAGGCACATGTTTGAACATTATTATACATTTGCTACTAAGTCACTGTTATTTAAGAATTCAAACAGATATCGGCGAATTCCTCAATCTAACTGTGATGTTTGATGAGGAGGTTTCTTATGGAGCTCCTGCTGCAAGATTCGTCGCAAGACTATTGGAACTTATGGAGAGTGGCTTTGGACTTCAAGAGAAGTAGAATGAGTGGAACGAATATTCATCCATACTATTTGCCATTTTTGCCGACATCCTTAAATCCAGTCTGAGGTATCTTCTCTCAGCTGAGCCGGTTTGGCGGAGAAGCTTACGCGACGGACTGCAAATCCGTTCTACCTGGGTGCAAATCCCAGAGCCGGCTCCACTTCTCTTCTATCTAACATTGTTGATGGCAGATTTAGCTGTGTCATGTTTGACTTTCATTATATTTGAAACCAAAGTGAATTGCCGATTCTGTGCTTGCATGTCTTGTTGAAGCTGAAGATACTGAAGATTGAAAGACTGCTGCATCTCTGAAGCTCCAGGGCCATCTTTTAGTTTCAGCAGTTTCTCTCCATGTTTTGCTAAATTGTCAAGTTCCTTGCAAGCGATGCCCAACCAACTATCGTATCTCTTGAGTTCTGCCTTCTCAGTGGTTGACAAACCTCTAGGAGCTGATTGCTTCGAGAGCTTATGCAGAATCTTTCTAGTTTCCTTGAGCATCTTAACGCGTGTTTCTAGCTGTCTTCTATCTATCACTTTAACCACCCAACACTGCAAATCGACAGGATAGATGTCGTTGTGTTATAATAATCCTTCCAGAAATCACTTTGCATTAATGAATCAAACTCCAGTAGAAGTTATAATAACGGACTGTATCGTAAATACGATTTCCATGCAGCTTGCAAAAAACCCAACAAATGTTTTCAGTTGCAATATGTGTGGGAATTGTTGCCGACAGTATTGGGACATCATTCTTACTAGGGCGGATGTGTTGAAATGGAATCGACACAGAAAGAATGAATTCTTGAAGCACATCCAAATTAATCCCGTTTCTATTTCACCAGCTGGTTTGAGTGATTACACATACGGGGAATCTGTGATAGAAATACCAGGCTTAGTTGAAAGAAGAGAACAGAATAAAGAATTCAACAAAGTGGAGTACTAGAAACGAGTTGAAACAACGAGGAATTTTGTACTCGAGAACCATGATTACCACGGTGAAGGTGAAGCCAGTCTCCCGGTTTATAGTTACTTTTCCTTCTTCTTCCCTGTTGATACATACTTTGAAGGAGTTGGTTCTTTTCCCATATTCAGACCTCGAAGCTTCACAGTCATGTTGAAGGGATTGAAGCTCGAGGTGAAATATGTGTTAAGTTTTGATTCCCACGGACATTGTATTTTCTTGAACGAAAACCTCTGTTCAATTCACGAGATAAAGCCAGTGGCCTGTCAGAAATTTCCTTTCAATCAGGATGGATCGTTGCGTGTAGATGAACGAGTGTTGGATATATGCCAAGGAATTACTAACTCCATTTAGATATTCTATCTGTGTGCAAATCCCAAAGCCGGTTCTACTTCTTCTATATATTGTATAAGCGAAAATCCTTCGGAAAGAAGATAAACAACCTTAACGAATAACTATACATCATCTTGGAGCGTGGTAAAAAAGATGAGTGGAGAACTCCCCAGTTTTGCAAAGTATATCTTTCTATTAGGTTTCATTGTATCCTTGATAATGGGAGGTTGGTCTTTTCTTTCTCCCGAATCATGGTGTGCAATCACAGAATGGCCCGTTGAAATTGCATCAGTTCGTACTATAGGTGCTTTACTTCTGACCCTCTCCGCCGCTGCAATCCTTGCGTTTCGTGCGAAAACGTGGAAGGAAGTTGAGCTCTATGTCCTTACAATTATAATATTTTCAATCTTAGGCGCAATTGCAATGGTCTGGAACATAGCTGTGCCGGGTCTTCCTTTAATCGGTTGGTTGAACACTGGTTTACTTGTTCTATTCTTTGTATTGTACACTTATGTTTACTATCGATGCAAGTGAATCTAAAAGAATCAAATCTACAACATACTACGTAATATCTCTCGGAACTAATTAGTTAGTTCCGTTAATTAGAAGAGAGTCTACGTGTCAATTTCAATTCTTAGATGGTTTAATTATTGGCTTCTGCTAGTGCTTCAACATATGCCAATTCTAAAAAGCGAGCATGGTCTTGAAAATCAACGATAAAGACATGAGTCAAGTGCGACTTCAACATGGACGAGGCAGTTTCTCTGCATTTACGATTCTTGCTTTCGCAATACTGAGCCTATTTTTCCTTCAGGCTGTTGGGATTGCATTTATTCAACTTGGAATTCCTATGTGGCTGGCATTCCTAATTATTCCAGGATCACTTCTTGGCAGTCTTGTCAATATTCCTCTATTCACAATCAAATCAGACCCTGCACCTTGCACCGAGGAATCACATATTCAATACTGGGGTGTTAGCTATCAGGTCTTCTCACCTGAATGCCCTGGTGAAACTCAGATAAGCATCAATTTAGGAGGAGCTATTATCCCGATATTAGTTAGCAGCTATCTTATCCTCATGAATTTTTCCGCATTCATTCTGTTTGCAATATCTATAACAATTGTCGCTCTCATCGTCCATAGAGTTGCAAGAATAGAACCGAATGTTGGTATTCTTACTCCAGGTTTCATTCCAGCATTAGTTGCAGTGTTTGTCACCTTGGCTATAATTATGATTGCTCCAGGACTATACAATGCTTATGCAATTGCTTATGTTTCTGGGACACTTGGTACTTTGATTGGTGCTGATATTATGAACTTAGGAAAGTTATCAAGCCTGAGAACAGGAGCGGCGTCAATCGGTGGAGCTGGTACATGGGATGGAGTTTTTCTTACAGGCATCCTAGCTGTATTCTTGCTATAGTCAATGGTATCATCAATCTGCTATGTGCACCTACATCACCGTTTATAGCAATATCTTCTGAATAGCATGATACACTATGCCAACACGAATGCCTACTCTCTTCATCGGACATGGATCTCCAATGAATACCATCGAAGAAAATGAGTTTACCAAAGGATGGCGAGATATTGCCCATCAGATTCCAAGACCTGACGCAATTCTTTGTATTTCTGCTCACTGGTACACTTCAACTTCAATGGTCGGGGCAATGAAGCAGCCGCGGACAATACATGACTTCTACGGATTTCCTTTGGAATTGTACCAGCAGCAATATCCTGCACCGGGGGCTCCTGACCTTGCTAAGATGATTTCAAAGTCGATCAATGAGTCAATTATCGGTTTCGACGAGTCGTGGGGACTCGATCATGGTACATGGTCAGTCCTCAAACAAATGTATCCTGATGCAGACATCCCCACGCTACAGCTTAGCATTGATTATACAAAACAACCTAAGTTCCATTTTGAGCTTGGACAAAAACTTGACTTCCTTAGAGACCAGGGTGTTCTCATAATCGGGAGTGGAAATGTAGTTCACAATCTTGTAGCCGTGAATTGGCATAATCACGATTTTGTGTATGATTGGGCACAAGAGTTTGAGGAGAAGATATTGGACTCACTTAATTCTGATAATCAAGCTGTGCTCATTAACTTCGAGAACATGAAAGATATTATGAAAAAAGCCCATCCTTCATTGGACCACTATTTACCTTTACTCTATGCAAAAGGTGCAGCTGGTCATTCTCAAGAAATTGAGGTATTCAATCGGAAAATAATCATGGGCTCAATTTCAATGGCTTGTTACAAGTTTGGTTGAGTAAATTGGCAACCAATCAATCGTGAATATGTGTTTTCAATGGAATTTCAAGGCATGCTCATCCTAGATTGGTAGTATCTTCTGATGTTTGATGGGAGATTTCTCGAAAGCATCTCTTGAAATATCTCATTATTTCTTCTTTCTAAAAATAAAGACTAGAACAATGATAAGGATGCCGCCAACTGCTACTGATGAAAGCAAAATATCAATGGGCTTTATTCCTACATCGAAGATCTCTACTTCCCTGACAACTTCAAGGGTTGAGTTGGAGTCTTTCACTTCTATGTCTACAATATATTGACCAAAATCCAAACCAGTGAACAGACCCGTATAGTTACCATTGTGGTTTACATCTGTGAGTTCTACAGTGTCGATAGGTATGTTTCTGTCAAAGCCATATAGAAATGCAGTTACATTTCTGATATTTGTTGAGAGTATATTTCCAAGTGTATCATTCAAGTCGTCAATGACCGCACTTATGATGACATCAGTGCCCAATAGTCCTTGGGAAGAAGTTAAAGAGGTGGATGTAACTCTGGACAATCCTAACGCACGTCTGACAACCTCTGCACAAACCTCTGAGGTTGGCGCTTCGAGATACCCCCCACCAGTTGGTCCTCCTCCTTGACCACCAGTAATTATACGCCCATCCGCTACTGCTTCCATTCCCTCTATTGGAATAGCCCCAGCTTCCCTCATATAGGCACTACTTAGAAAATACGACACAACTTTACTCCCATTTACAATGCCATC
>JAEORI010000222.1 GCA_016840965.1 Candidatus Thorarchaeota archaeon
CAATTGCTAGAAACTACGGAGTGCTAATTCCCTTAATCATCTTCATCCACATTCTCAATGGATTTTCTGCTGCTGGAGTCAATTTAAGCACTAATAACATAGGACTGAAATTGGCACCTCGTGGTGAGTCGGCCACATATCTTGCAGCAAGAGGCGCAATCATTGCGGTCGCTGGATCTATCGCCCCAATCGTTGCAGGATTATTAGCGGACCTTTTCGCACATCACACAATAGATCTCTCTCTCTCATGGTTTATCGATGGTGAGTTGTTTAGACTCATCCCAGCTTACCGTTTGTCAGGTATTGATTTTCTGTTTGTCATCTCATCGCTTATTGGAATATACGCAATCCATAGAATTGCTCTTGTGAAAGAAGAGGGGGATGTTGATGAACGAGTGGTAATAGATGCGCTAATTGCAGAAACCAGGCGTAATGTCAGGACTGTTTCTACAGTTGATGGGTTACGACATACATTCCAAGCTCCACTCAAAGCTACGAGAAGAGGAAGAAGAAAGATACTACCTGACGTTGAACCGATTCCCCCTGATGACAGTCATGACGAGGGACAATAGTCACTCAAGAACATTGAATTGGTGGATAGGTTTATATTCAATTGAATACAAATAGTATACAATTGTATTCTTTTTGTATACAATTCATGCACAGATAGAGAGCGGTAGAGGAAAAGTGGCGACAGCGAATCAAACCAAGCAGGAATCAACTGTACTCACTTTAAACACTAAGGTGACAGATTACAAGAAAGTTGTCGAAGAAATGCGAATCATATCCAGATACTATGGAAGATAGCTTCATTCATCTAAACAAGTCTGGCAACTATTGATTCGACAGTTTCAACCTTCAATTTTGAGTTAATGCTTTCAGCTCCGTCACGTAGATTTCTTAGACAGAATGGACAGGCTGTTGCTAGAATTGAAGCTCCAGTTGCTTCAGCTTCTTGAACACGTTTTGCAGCAACTGCTACTGCATCATCAGGTTTTCCAGCTCTAAATCCACCTCCTGCTCCGCAGCATTTGGCAAACTTTCGATTCCATTCCATCTCGACAAGTTTGACCTCAGGGATAGCTGAGAGAACGTGTCTGGGTGCTTCATAGATTCCCGAATGCCTACTAAGATGACAGGGATCATGATATGTTATTGTTGCATTAAGCGGTCGCATCTTGAGCTTGTTACTTTGAACCAGTTCTTGTAGGAGCTCCATCGCATGTATAATTTTGAACTTGGACTCCTGGTTTAGTAACACATCATAATCGTTGGAGAGCATTCTATAACATCCAGCGCACGAAACTAAAATGTTGTCTGATTTCATTTTGGTGAATAGGTCGTTAATCTTCTTGGCTTGTTCGCGAGCCTGTGATTCATCGCCCACACGATATGCAGGAGATCCACAACATATTTGTTCGATTGGTAACCTGAAACTTATTCTTGCAGCTCTCAGGATATGTAATAGTGATTTGATCTCATTATCCTCTCTGTAAATTTGTGTACAGCCAAGAAACAGTGTATAATCAGCTGTATCCAGTTTTGCTTCAGGAAAAGATTGCAGGATGGTAGCACCCTCATGAGAGTCTGCCGAATATGGATTGCCGCTTTCACGGGTCTTGATGCTGATTTTGAGATACCCTTCAGGCAAACAAACTCCTTGATTGTAGAGGACCGATTTCATCTCATTAATGGCTTCACTTTGATTATATCCACAAGCAACATCACAGAGCCCGCAATTTGTGCAGGCAAGGACTCGTTCAGCTATGGCCTCATCTAATTGGAGGCGCCCTCTTAACAGGTGGTAAAGGATAGTCATCTTGCCCTTGGCTGCATAGCTATCCAGCTTAAGTTGACTATAAGCTGGACAATTCTCGCGGCAGAAACCACAACGGACATGCATACAAGCACGAGCCCAGTCGTCGTACTTCTCAAGTCGTTCCATTACGAACTAAACCCCCTGTTCCCTCGGTTGAGAATATTATTTGGGTCCAACATAGATTTCAGGTCAGAGAGAAGGTTCCAAGCAGAACCCAATTGATCTTGAATCCAAGGTGAAGATCGTAAGCCAAGTCCATTTGCGTTCGAGAGACTCCCACCCATTTCCAGAGCTCGACGATACATTCGCTCTTTGAATTGGAACCACTTTTCAACCTCGTTCTTTTCTCGAGTGTCAATTGGTACGCTGAAGTAAATACAGAATGGAATGGGTCCTCTAGGTCCACCAACAATGAACGCACCAAAATCAATATCGACCCAACCAAACTCTTTCTTAAGTTCATCACAAAAGTCATTGTACTCTTGGAATCTACTAAGCGGCACACATGCATCCACCAAGTCAGGCTCATATTCAGTGTGTGTGAGAGCAAAATTACTCTGATCAAAGGTGTCCTTTCCAACATTGATAGAGTTCCACCATGACTGAGTGAGGTCTGACGGGAGTTCAGTACCACCTTGCTCCTCTGAACATCTTGTTATGACCTCAAGTGTTGTTTTAACCATCTCTATGCTTCCAGATACCCCAAATAGAATTGCCATTGAAACCTCATCAGGAATTGGGGTCTTTGCTCGTTCCATATACTGAACAAGAGACCTCCTATCAAACATAAACACTGTTTCGGGCCAGCATCCTGCAGCATGGGCACTCTTGCATGCTTCAATTGCAGTGGCTATATCAGAAAAGCCGAAACTTATTCTATCTCGCGTTGGAGGTTTGGGATACACTTTGAGTGTGGCTTCAGTGATGATACCTAATGTGCCTTCAGCACCAAGGAAAAGATTCAGGAGGTTATGCGTAGGTAATGAGAGATAGCTCTTGCCTCCAATCCGAATTTTCTGGCCATTACTCAGAACCACTTCTAATGCAAGTACTTGATCGTATACATAACCATACTTCGCCCCATAGATACTGATGC
>JAEORI010000223.1 GCA_016840965.1 Candidatus Thorarchaeota archaeon
CAAAATGTATTGGTTGCCGAGAATGTGCCATAGATGTCTGTCCATATGATGTTGTTACGGAACCGATTAAAATGCCAACCAAAAAAGAAGCAGGGAAGCAGCGCGCGTTTCTTAAAATGCATCCCCAAAAAGCTGAAGAATATGGTTTAAGAAATGGCGACAGGGTTGATGTCGAATCAAAAAGGGGGATTGTAAAGAATATGGAGCTTATTTTAACTGAAGATATTGACCCAAGAGTAGTCTGGTCTTCAGATGGTTGGTGGAATGAAGATGGGAATCTTAATCACCTGACTGATGACAAACATACTGCTTTTGGTCATACTCCTGGTTTCAATTCTGTCTTAGTGCGAGTCAAGAAGACTATTACTAGTGTCGAAAGGAAATCCTGCTAGAATGTCTTGTACTCTGATGTAGGAGGCCAGAAACCTAGTATTTGCCGAGTAGCTACAATTTGACCTATATGGTATGAATTATGCTGACTAAGAACCATTAGGGCTCTAAATGGAGGAACTTTTGGCCAAGAAGGTAAGGCTTCAATAGATTCAATATTTTCTGTTAATCGATATGCTTCTTCGATTCCTGATTTGAATCGCTGAACAAGCTCGTCCCAAGTCGCCCTATCTTTTGGGAGATTCTTTAACCAACTTGCCTCATTATTCTTAGGCCAGTTCATATCCTTCTTTCCTCTCAGAGCTTCAAGCATTAAATCCTGCCAGTATACAATATGGTATAGAATATGCCAGCAAGAATGCTCACTATTCTTGGGTAATTTAGATGCCATCTCAAAGTTGAGATTTAGAAGAGCATCCATTGGATCTACATGGACATGTTGCCCTTTAATAGAGTTCTTCAATGCAGCAGTCAGTATTTCGTTCATATATTGTACAAGAGCTAATGAGCTAAATGAATGTAATCCAATGCGTAGGATTTTGAATTCAGTCTTTGTCATATGAATAGAAGCGCGACAAAAAAGGAGTAGATAGTACTAATTACCAGATGGATGAAACCAAGTGGCAAGGCTACTTTTGTAAATTCAATGAAGCTAATTGGACGACCACCTTCTTTGGCTTGAGTTACAGCAATCATATTAGGTGCATCTCCAAATGGGATCATGTATCCTCCAACATTGATTCCAATGTAGAGGGTCAAAGGTACGATAGCATTTGCACTTGATTGTCCCAAACTCAGTCCAAGTGGAGCCAAAAGCGCAGCGATTGGTACGTTGTCAATTAACGAAAGGAAGAAGCCAGGAATCCAAATGAGAAAGCCCATCCCAAGAAATATGTTGTTTCCAATGACACCAGTTATACTCCCAACGAATTCATCTATGACCCCTGACTTTTCCAGTGCGGCAACAAGCCCAAATAGACCTACAAGGAAAAATATTGTGCCCCATGATAGTTGTTGAACTAATTTCTCTGATCTCTCATGAGTAAAAACCAGCATTCCCGAAGCAACCATCATAGCTATAAGAGAAGCTTCAACTCTCAATGCTCCAATCGTAAAAGCAAGCACAAGTATACTCATAGCTATAATCGAGAGATAGAAGTCACGTCTTGATTTTATCATCGTACTTGGCTTAACCATGTAGAGCATATTCCAATCTGAACAAATCTCTGCATCAAGTTCTGGACCATACCATCTTAGAAGAATAAAGAGTGTGACTATTAACAGAATAATGGACAGGGGGAATAATACAACAGCCATTAACGCGACATCAGTTTGAGCCCAGACAGCGATAACAAGATTCGGAATTGATCCTACGAAGGAGGGAATTGAAGCAAAGTTGGCGACAACAACCTCTGATATTAGGATAGGTCGGAAATCAAGGTCAATTACCTTGCAAACTTCAACAGTGAATACACCCATTACTAACATTGTAGGTAATGGATCTAGGAATAGTGAGATGACAAAGACAAAACCCATGAATGTGATGAAAATCCTCCTTGGCTCACCTTGAGTGCCTTTCAAAAGAACTAAAGCAATATACTGGAACATGCCTGATGACGTAGCCACAGCAACCACAATTAGCATGGCTGTGACAAAGAGTATAGTATCCCATTGCATTAGGAGAACAAACTCTCGGAATGTAAACCCGTAGGCAAACCAAAGAATGGATCCAGCAAGAGACATTGCAAATAGAACGGCTGCAGTTTCGTTAATTTTCTCTGATAGCACTATCAGTAAAGTAGCAATCAGAATGATAACGATAACAAAGCCTGCTAAATCCATCTCAGTCTTCTCAAATAGTTACGAGTATTAAAAACTCGTGTTACTTTATGCCCAAAATAACATGCATATCATGTCTTACTATTGACTAGGGGACGTCATAGTGAAACCTATATCCTGCATAGCATATTGAGTGGTGGAGACCAACTTTGTCATCAGGTAAACGGATTGCAACCATGGTTATAGGCATGATTGTCATGATTGGTGGCTTCTTTGGGGGATTTATGCAGTTTTTCTGGTTGGATACACACAATGTTGGAACAATACTCTTCTGGGTGATGGTTGTTCCAATGCTGAGCTTCTGCATTGGAGCTGGAATCATAATGTATGGTATGAAGGATGCCATGCCAACTCGTGGAATTGGACTTTTTGGACCTATGCTACAACGTAATTTAGATGAACCCAAAGAAAAAACATTCATCCATGAACCTCCGCGTTTCTGCTCAGATTGCGGCGCTACATTAAGTTCTGAAGGGATTGAATGGGTCGGGCCACTCACAGTGAAATGTCCCTATTGTGGAGCCACTCATGCAACAGAGAAACGTGAAGTTTAGAGCGGCTTTCTTCCTTTAATCAACACAGTACTATGATACTTACGAGTCTTATTGTTTCTCATCACGACATCGTTAATCTTGGAAACTCAACTCGGTGGATTTAAGAATACGATTTATGAAGGCACGATTATGGGTGAGTTGTGTGAGTACCTATAGATGTATTTTCTTTGTTACGCTATTTTGTGTTTCTCTTCTGATGGTGCCTTGGAGCATAACAGCACTTCATAAAATGGAGCCAGTAAATGATTCAATGACTCAAGCATCTATTGACATCTTTTCAGTAATTCCAGACCCAGATCTAGAATCACCACCTGATTCATATGTCAACGGTTCTTCAGGAGAGTTTCGTTATAGTCATGAACCAAATGCGATGAAGCTCAACTGGACACATACAGCGGGTACTCCACTAGATCTTCACTCTACTGATGATGGTACATTTCCTTTATTCAACGATAATGTCTATTTCACTCAATCATTCAACTGGCCTTACAATGATATGCCCAGTGAGGTTATTGGGTATCTTAACTACAGTACACAACTTACAGGCGATTTTCTGATAGGGGAATCAGGATCGCTAATGTTTTGTCTATATGTATGGTTCATAGATTCATCTGGAAATTGGCGTACAATCTATCATTCAAATCCGCCATATCCTGAAACTGAGCAATATAGACAATTGTATCCATCCTATTTCGATATTCTTGCAGGATGGGGAGGGATGATTGAAGACGAGAACGGTATCCAAGAAGATCCACTGGATACTCTTTCGATAGGCATAGGTTTGGTACCTACTCTCGATTTTCTTGATTCTCTAGGCACAGAACCCTGGAAAGAGTACAATGGTTCAGTCAGTTTCATAGTATCCTACATGGACCTACAGGTTGTGATGGAAACAGAACCCGATCCAGCAAATCACCTAACACCGCTGTACAACGTTTCATATAAAACGACACTAGGGGAAGTCTATTCCTTATCGCCCTTAGATCCATCAACTCTTTTGATGGATTCTGGATATGATCTCAGTACTGATCCTACAGGGAATGTATACATCACAGGTTACACATCGATTCCATATGATATATACCATCAAATAGGAGTGTCCCAAAGGCATCAATTCCTGATTAAGTATGATCCGATGCTGAACCGCCAATGGATTGTTCGGAATGACAATGGGACTCAAGGTACTGCCATCATTTTCAATGACGGATATATATTTACAACTGGATGTCATAGGTACAGCGACCCTGTTAGGAGAAATATGATAGTAACAAAATGGACTACTAGCGGAACTAAAGTATGGGAATCTGAGTGGGGAGAATTATATGACCAGATAGGGATCGCTCTAGGGGTTCATAAAGATGGTTCTGTTTATGTGATGGTTAGTGATCACAACTATGTGGAACCACCAGGGTATCAAAGATCCAATTTGCTGAAATTTGACAGCTCTGGTTTATTTCTATGGAATAAATCACTACCACTCTCCACGATTGAAGATGTACCAGGATCTCTGCATGTCTTCGATTCACACATCTTCTATGAAATTCAGGGATTAATGATGACTATGGACTTGGAAGGGAATATCTTATGGGATGGTGCTGCGTGGGGCGCAACCACGGACGAGAACGGTACAATTTATGCCATCACTAGTCAGGGTGCGGGCTTAGAGATAAACCAGTTTGACATTGAAGGAAATGAAACCTGGACTGAGTACTATGAAGTGGAATACCCAACAGGATGGATAGAATTTCTGAGAATGATTGACATTGCACTCACACCAACAGATGAACTTCTGATTCTCTATCAAGCTAACTTCATAGATGATTCGTATTTCCTACTCAAATATGATACAAACGGAACATTCATTGAATCTTGGGAAATTGGTGATGATAGTTGGCCATATAGTACTAGCTATTCACCGACAATAGAGGTTGCATCAAGTGGACTCATGTATCTCTCACTCAATTTGTACTCTTGGAATGTATTAATTCAGGGGTATGTAGTGGGAGAGTATACAATTCCTGTTCCTAGTCCAGACATCCTGCAATTAGCAATGATCGGTGCTGGAGTAGCGGTGATTGCTCTCGTAGGAGTGTATTGTTATAGGAGGAAACATATTTAGAAGAAATCGCTTGGTGCGGAAGCTATTTGACCACGAATAATACCGAACTCCATTGAGGAACCCAGAAATGGACCCTAGAATTGTAGAACACGCAAAAATTCTTGTTGAATGGAGCACCGAAGTCAAAAAAGGCGACATGGTTGGAATCCGTGCGACCCCCGAGTCTCATGACCTTGTTGTCGCATTATATAAGAAGATTGCAAAGATAGGTGCTATACCTATCACACTGATGAGTACCGAGGAGATGGATAAAGCCTTCTTCGATGGAGCAGATCAGGACACCATCAAAATTGCTCCAAAACACTACGAAGCACTTCTTGAGAATATTGATGTTCTCATTGCAGTGAGATCACCAAGCAACATAAAGGCACTATCTAATGTTGATCCAAAGCGTGTGATTCAACGAAATGTCGCAATGAAGAGAGTACAAGAACTCTACCTCTCGAAGAGATGGTGCTTGACCGTTCATCCAACAAATGCTCTAGCGCAACAAGCAGACATGAGTATGGAAGAGTACCAAAACTTTGTCTATGATGCAACTCTTCTAGATTGGAAGGAGGAGAGTAAGACTCTATACAAAATGAAGGAACATCTTGAACGTCATAAGAATATTCGATTTATTGGTCCAGAAACGGACCTTTATGCTTCAACTGAAGGAAGAATCTGGGTTGCTTCAGATGGGAAACACAATATGCCTAGCGGAGAGGTCTTCACAGCTCCTGTGGACAATTCTGTGGAGGGAAAGATATACTTCGACATCCCATTCCTTCAACAAGGCAAGGTTATCGAGGGAGTCCGTCTTACATTTGAAAAAGGAGAAGTCGTCGACTTTTCAGCTGAGAAAGCTGAAGAAACATTGAAGGAAATTATTGAGGTTGATGATGGGTCTCGCCGACTTGGTGAGATGGCAATTGGCACTAATAGAGGGATTAAGAAATACACTTTGAACATGTTATTTGATGAGAAGATAGGCGATACAATTCATTGTGCTCTTGGTCGAGCTTACAAAGAGAATAATGGAACAAATGAATCTGCGATTCATGTTGACATGATCAAGACAATGCATGAGGGTGATATCATTGCTGGTGATGAAGTAATCTACAGCAAGGGGAAATACTTCTACGAAATGTAAAGCAAAAAATGGGGAAATACCAAAAATGGATCCTAGAATAGTCGAACATGCAAAGATACTCGTTGATTATAGCACTCAAGTAAAGAGAGGCGATAAGGTTGTCATTCGAGCCAACCCGGATGCTCACGACTTGGCTGTTGCTGTCGCACGATGGGTGGCGAAAGCAGGCGGCAGTTTCATAGTAACTATGATGAGTGAAGAAATTGAACGAGCCAATTATGATGGAGCAGATGACGCAACTCTGATGGTTTTCCCAGATCATCTAATGGCAATGATAGAGAAGACGGACGTCCTAATTTCCTTGAGATCTCCTGTTAACACCAAAGCCACCGCAAATGTGGATCCTAAGAGGAAAATGATCATTGCAAAGACAACAAAACCGATTTCCGATCTTATCAATAATAAGAGATGGGTAGTGACTGTTCATCCATGTGCTACCCTTGCTCAACAAGGTGATATGAGCCTTGATGAGTACCGTGAATTCGTCTATCGTGCATGTCTACGTGATTGGAAGAAAGAGAGTAAGAATTTGTACAGAATGAAGCAGCACTTGGAGAGTCACAAGGATATTAGATTCATTGGTCCGGAAACGAACCTTTATGCATCAACTGAGGGTCGATTGTGGGAGGCAGCAGACGGGAAATTCAACATGCCAGATGGAGAAATTTTCACAGCTCCAGTAGAAGACACCGTAGAAGGAAAAATTTACTTCGACATCCCCTTCCTTGTACTTGGCAGGGTTTTACAAGGAGTCAGACTGACCTTTGAAAAGGGAGAAGTTGTTGATTATTCAGTAGAGAAAGAGGAATCGACACTGAAGCAAATTCTTGAGGTCGATGATGGTGCCCGTCGTCTAGGAGAGATGGCTATAGGCACAAATAGAGGTATCAAAGAATATACACTGAATATGCTATTCGACGAAAAGATAGGAGATACGATTCATTGCGCTTTGGGTATGGCATATCCTGAGTGTAATGGTACTAATGAAAGTGCGATACATGTTGATATGATTAAAACAATGCACGAAGGAGAAATCATCGCTGGTGATGAGGTAATCTATTCAAGGGGTAAATTCTTCTACGAGAAATAGATGTCATTTCATCAAAGCTTGCAGTTTGATTAGATCATTCATCGGACCCTTTGCTTTGACCTTTCCAGCCATGAATGCACGTGTGGGACCAAGGGTTCCATCAATAATCGCAATAATAGTTTCAGTTGAAGTTGTTATGACCATCTCAGCAGAATCATCAATACCATCATTGATGTGAACGGTTCCCTCATGGAATACGATATAGCAGGCAGCGTCCTTATCATCTGTGAATTCAATCTGGAGTGTCTTATTATAGCTAGCAAAACGCTTCTTGTTTTTTGGAAGCTCTATTTTTCCAACCATCTTTTCCAATGACTCTCTCAATTCTTGTTTGGTTGGCAAATTTTCTTCTCCTAGATTTGATTGTGTATAGTTTCATGTGCGACTTAAAAAATATCTGGAGATTACCATTCTTTAAGAAATTTAGTTACCTTCATAACATGCATTGACTGCATATTATTGGAAGCTATGACACCATGGACTCCATCGACCGAATAATTATCGAGAGGTTAAGAATCAACTGCAGAGCTGACCTTCAGGACCTCTCAAGGATGTTAAGGATTTCAGCACACTCTGTCAAGTCAAGGATTGACAACATGGTGAAAATGGGCACTATAAAGCATTTTACAATACTTCCGAGTCCTCTGATGACAAATGAGGATTCAGTTATTGCTATCCTTAATTTTGAAAAAGAACAGGATGAAAACCATGTTCTTAAATATCTAACCAACTGTCCATTAATTTTTAGAGTTGCCAAACTTCTTGATGGGAGATTTTTTGTAATTGGGACGTATTTTGATTCTGATGAACTCGCGCGATTAACAGCATTTCTTAGAAAGCTACCCGGGATTAATGAAGTGGAAATGCACTTCAGATTCTTGAATTTCTGGGGAGGCAAGATAGCTCTGACAAATTCTCATCGACGGATCCTGAGATGTTTGGTGAAAGATCCACGAATGTCAATCAGTGAAATTGCTAGGACCACAGGTCTACTTTCCAATGCTGTCAGGGAAATTATTGATGAGATGCGAGAGAGTGAAACTATTCTTTTTACTATTGATGCTACAGATGTAATGGATGAAGGAAATATTGAGGTGTTTACTAAAGTTCAATGGAACGTAGGAAAAACAAACAAGGAGAATGTACTTAGCTGGTTACAGGAAGAATTCTCATCCTCGTATATAGGTGAATATGTTTCAGCTATTGAACCAACATTATTCTTCAAAGTTTCAGTAAGTCACGTACGGGAAGTAGATTATTTCATACAAAAAATCAAACAGTCCGGGATTATTACAAATGCTGAACCATTGATACTTTTTTCACAAACTATCTTTCCAGACCCACGTTTAAGGAAGATAAAACAGCTTCTTGAAGAAACAGGATTCACTCCTTAGAATGGAGTATTAGAATTCAGGCTTCATGAGAGAAGAGAGTGGAGTGACTGACCAGGTCACTCTGGATGTACTATGCAGACGCATTTGATTCTATCAATTACAAGACACTCGAGGAAAGTGATATAGTCTGCATCTAACTTGTTCGAATCTAATCTATATAACAAGACCAGTTTCCCTATTGATACTCACTTACTAACTTGCAAGTAAAAGGGGGAGTGACGGGAGTAGATCCGTCACTCCGGGCTCAAAACAACTTGCTCAACTTCATCGGCAAGCTCTTCTAAAAGCTGTTCAGCCTTAGAAGCGTCATTTGGTTCCTCTGCAGCAACTCCTGCTGCAACTTCTGGAATCTCTCTAACAATCACTGGTTTCTCTAGAGTTAGAGCATATCTGATAATTAAGACACCTGCTAATGAAATAAAGGCGCAAATAATTAGAGTAGCAGGGAATCCAATGATTGGGATTAGCCATCCAAACATAGTGATTTGCGGCGTAGCTAGAATTAATAGAATGGTTGGTTCGAGAGAGTAGAGAGAGTTTCTGTTACGGTCAGGAATTGCATCCAGAAGTTCCCTCTGAGTCAATATCTCTGCAAATCCTCCAAAGAAAATTGTACATGTGAAGAGACAAAAGAGCATGGTTATTGGGAGTATATGCTGAACAGGCAATTCAATGAGCACAATTGAAGTAAATGGCAGATATATGGTAGCCATTGCTGTGGCATCTCTGACTGGAGGGAAGAAGAACATCATAATGGCAAGTAGAATATAGAACACGAAACCGCACGCTTGTAATAACCTAAACCGAGGAATCCACTTTCGAGGTTCGAACCTTTGTGACCAGACTCCAGACCTCTCATTTGATGCAACTCCGGGGATGAATGCTATTGTGCGATAGGAAGCTACAGCCACGTCCGTGATGAGATAGCTGAAATAGAGTGGAAATAGGATTAGTTCACCCCACACCATAATTGTGCTTGTTGTTAACATTGAGCCAATGACAAGATACTTGACAAAAGGAGTACGCCAGAGATAGCTTACACCTTCTTTCAACAGAGTTGTGTACTGACTCATAGAAGGGCGTTCCTCTCTCATCGCCTCTACTTCAGGAAAATCACGAATATAGCGCATAACCAACATTGCAAAGAAGATGGCCCCAACTGCTTCCAACTGAAAGACAAAAGGTCTGTTAAAGACAGTCGCGAGGATGCTTCCGGGGATGAGTGCTGCAGTCGCAGCAATCTGAGATATCATTCCCATTCTACCCCAAAAGACGCCGTATTGTTTCCTTTCTGTATCGTGAGGCATTGCTACACGATAGTTGTTATCAAACCAAGCACCCCATGCTCCACTTATCTGAGACTGTGCAATCCCCTGAACCAAATATATTATCACAAGGTAATAGAATGGGGTTTCAGAATTCACAAAAGAAACCATGAAGAAGACAACTGCGTACAACGAATTCCCGATGGCAATAACATACCTTTGACCTATAGCATCCCCGAGGGCACCACTTGGATAATCCAGAATAGTTTGGGTGATCATCTGTATCGCAAGTAATATTCCTAATAGTCCAAGTCCCGCAATGAAATCTCCACCACCTAGAGCTTGTGCAATAAAGATTGTATAGAATGTCGTACTAAGAGCGAAGATGATATTCGATGTAGGAAGAAGTATCATTAGCACTCTACCTAAGTGGAGTGCCTTTGTATCGGCTTCTGTAAAGCCCATGAAACTGGATGTCCTACTCATCGGTGTCTTTCTCCTTCTTCAATAATATAATAACTATCGCTATTGCGTAAGATTTCTACATATAATAGAAAGGCACTACAAGGGGACACAGTATGAGGTCGCATTTCGTGTCTTTCTTTTATCTTCTCTAAGTGGAAGAAATGATTTTTCAGTAAATGAACCATCAGAATCCGCTATGACGGATACATTTGGCAGAATCATGCGGGATGCCATCGAAGGAGAGAGTGCTGATTATATAATCGAGAGAGATGATGGATTTATCAGACACACGTCAGGTCAAAATTATATCATACCCTATGAAGAGTGGCCAGAGTCTGAAAGATTGGCAGCAAAAGAGATTGAAGATCCTGTCCTAGATGTAGGATGTGGTGCAGGGCGAGTTGGAGATTTTGTCAAAAAACAAGGAATGGAGTACTATGGGATTGATTTGTCCCCCTTAGCTGTTGAGATGTGCCATAAGCGTGGTCATGAGAATGTCTATTTGATGTCTGCAGACAAAATAGAACTAGGTAGAAAGGACTTCAAGACAGTTATTCTATTTGGGAATAACTTTGGCATAATGGGAGAGCCTAAAGAAGTGATACGAATGTTAGAAGGCTTTCATAACGTAACATCTGAAGATGCCAAG
>JAEORI010000224.1 GCA_016840965.1 Candidatus Thorarchaeota archaeon
ATTCTCAGTACCCTCAGCTCCAACAACATGGAAGTTTACCATGTATGAGTCTGGAACTTGACGGGTGAAGCCACATGAGGCGTCCACTACGAGGATAGAACCTTGGTGAGCTGCGTACTCTGCCGCAGGATCAACATTCAGTGTTACATCAATACCGCTTACTGAGCCATCTGCTATCACGATGTCTCCATCGGTAGCCTTCTCCCAGACAGTAATGGTCACTCTGAAGTCAATACCACCAGCAGCATCGAACTGAAGTGTTGGATCATAATTGAACACTCCTGTCATTGTGTCCGTACTGCCAATCCTCATAGTCATGAGGTTACATGGGTCTGTGTAGCGAGACACATGTGCAAGGTAATCACCAGTTCCTTCAGTGACGTTCCAGTAGTTCAGATAGGTATCTGCATTAAGGTCATCCCAGTCGAAGAGGCGAACCATTGGATAGCTTCCTGTCAGAGCTGCGTTATGAGTGACTTGGATTGTCACATAGTTAGCAGCCCAGAAGTCGGCTTCCTCAGCTGGAGTCATATAGTCAGTGAGCACAAACCAACCGGGTCGATTAACAAATGGTCTGAAGTTACCATCAAAGTACCGGTAGCTTGTCTCATCGAACACGATCTGACGCTGCATCCTGTAGTACCATGGATTTATGGTGTCAAAAGCAGCTGTGTCATAGGATGAACCTTGAAAATCTTCTACGTTAACGTTCACCGTGTATGAATCTCCACGTTCGACCGTACCGAAGAAGACACTGCTTGTCTCCAATCCGACAGGAGTTGTCCATGTGGGCTCGTAATAGATACCAAATGGATCCCAATCTGGAATCCAGTATGCCCAGGCTTCAGCAATCTGATCTCCGTAGTTGGCAAAGCTGTTAGATTCAAAGACGTATTCGTCTGTTGCACCTGTTTCGATTGCTTCGCATGCTGCATCAGCGTTCACCAGACCATGACCTTGGGAGAATGGATCTGTTCCCATATCAGTCGCAGTAGAAAGGAGTAAGTCCTTAATCTGCTGTGGTGTTGGATCTACGCCATGAGCAGTATGGTAGGCTTCTACGATAAGGGCTGCAACTCCCGCGGCAACTGGACAAGCAAGACTTGTACCCTGCCACCAGAAGTAGGTAGCTCCAGTACCAACCCAAGCTTGTGGGAATGGTTGTGGACTAGCACCTCTGTAACCAGGAGCCATCACATCAGGCTTGACGATACCAGTGAAACCGGGACCGTGGGATGAGAAGTAAATCTCTTGGCCGTCAGGTTGCCATGGACTATAGGTACCAGTAGCTCCAGACCCTATCCAGTATTGATTTGCTATGCTAGCACCTACTGATACGACAGAGAATGATGCTCCAGGGGAACCAGCAGTACCATAGTCAGCACCTTCGTTGCCTGCTGAGAAGATGAACAGTGTTCCGGGATAAGCTGGATCAAGTACGCCAGGTACTGATGCTATATCATAGACCATTGTGAAGTATCTTATTTGGAGGTACGCAGCACCAGGACCCCAACCCCAAGAGTTGGAAACCATGTGTGCCTTGTGTGATGGACCATCACCAATGTACTCCCAATAGCCAGAAGTTTCATTGAGATGGAATCCAGCTGCCCAAAAGTCGGCCATGATATAACCACCAGCGGAGAGACCCTTGGTGAAAATCAGGCTAGCACCAGTTGCGACACCTGGAAGCTTGAAGAGCGTTCCATTTCCATAGATGTTGTGGTCGAATACACCACGTGATGCAACAGCAGTTGATGTCCAGTGTCCATGGTTGTTATCATCAGGTGTTCCTCCTGTGAACAGGACATTGAATGCAAGCCAGTCATCGGTGATGCAACTGAATAGTCCTGGGTCATCGTATCCTAAGTCGTCTAGGTATCCTAATTCGTCGCGCGCCCAGCTTAGTGAGCCCAGACCAAGGTCAACAGTACCGTCATCATCAATGTCTGCAACAAGTACATTGTTCGCGCCGTTGAAGACATAGCCTTCTGCAATGTCATCGACGAAGCTCCAGTCCATCATAGCACTGATGTAGTTTCGATCAGCAGTGACATTAAGGTCTATTGACTCCCAATAGTAGGCTTCCATGAACATGGTTGTAAATGCAAGCGTACCATTCCAGTCGATAATTACATCTCCCTCATAGATCATTGCAGGAGCAAACAGCCTGGAGTATCCACCTGTGTAAGTGCATGAACGACGTTCCTGTACCCAACCAAAGGTGTAGTTGTTTGCAGTAGGAGTAGGAATCTCCCAGTCATTCCATATGACGTTCTGTATAAACTCGGTGAAGTTGTTAATTGAATAGAGACCGCCTAAGTAGTTCATCCACCAGAGAAGAGGAAGACCACCACCACCATTGTTTATGATGGGATCCCAACCAGAAATGTCGACATAATATTTGCCGCCCATCTCATAGGTCAGGAGATTTCCAGCTTCGAGCCATGCAGTGACGTTTTCAACAGGTGTGCAATTTCCTATGACCATTGCTGTTAGACCAAAGCTTGAGGGGTCGTATGACATCGGAGTCGTACCGTTGTTATACTCTGCCCCAATAAGGTCAGGTTGACTGAAATCAACACCAGAGTCCATGACAGCAACGATTGCACCAGAGCCATCATATTTACTGGCATATGTTCCGGTAGCACCTACTATGTCCCGGATATTGTACATATCTGGGGATGCAAACTCCTCTACAGCTTCGATAGGTGTTGGCTCAAGATACATGTCTGGCATGATATATAATACATCATTCCGAGCTTCAAGCATCTTAAGATCAAACTTAGATGTGACATCAATAGATGCAATCCTTACTATTTTAAGATCCATCTGCCAACGCAATTTTCCTATTTTTGCAATAGCACTTGCGTCCGCATCCGGTGAAATGTATAGTAAGAGCTTGATGGCACCATTTGCTGTAGTGACGACCTTATCATCTAATAGTCCTGTTTCAATATAGGACGCTAAGATGGGGTCCATCTTGCCGTTTGCAAAGTCGTTCATAAGACGGTCCGCCCATTTCTCTTCGAACATCGCCTCATAATCGACAGGGCTTGGTGCTACCTGGGAGTCAACCTTGGCTGATGGTGTGAATGGTGCAAACACCATGCTCATGAAGAACACACCACAAAGAAGTAAAACCGCAGTTTTTCTCAGGTTATTCATTTTTTATTTTTCTCCTCACGTTTTAAGTGGAGAACAATAATATCTTGATTGAGATTCCATTTCCGCATCGATGGAATCTCCTCTAGACGCATAAAAACCTCCAAAACTAACCATGCGGTGGTCAGTTCTCTCCTCTAAAGCGTTCTCCACGGGTTTGTGATTGCTCATCGTCTGCAATAATGCCACTATTAAGCATTGTGCAAGAATTGTACTACAAAGAACCGTTCATTTCCCCCCAATACGTCTATATCAAGTTAGTATTCCGTAAACAAGTGTAAAAGGAAACCATAGGATTTATTATATTAAAAAAAGAGTTATGATGTTCGGAAATGACCTTTGTGTACTTATATACACCACATCGTCAAACGATTTTCGAAAAATTCTATTATTCCATATATTGACTGAAATTTCTTAATTTGATTTGAAGAATCCTAGTTCGGATTTTTTAGCGAACCATTTTCTTTATCGAGTCAACGATTTCATTCACCATGATAATGGCTCCAATCATTTCGACTTTCGGTTCTTCTCCGTGAGAATCACCTACTTCTCTAGCAACTCGAGTCATTGATCGACCTAAACTCTCAATCAATGTAACTAATGCTTGCTTTCCACCATCACTCTGATTGCTTGATTCAACTTGAGAGATAAGTTCAACAAGATCAGAAATCACGCTATCAGAAACCTCAGCAGCAGTTTCAGCTCGCCGTCCCAAATCCTCCCATTTCATTTGGGCATCTTTTAGTTTGCTTGACAACTCAACAACAATATTATCATCAGCAAAAGCAGCAGGGGATTTGGATGCTCCTTCTGCTGCAAGGCGCAAATCTGCGATTTCAGTTTCTAGAGATTCAATAAGAGCGTCCTTCATCTTCAACTTCTCAAGAAGACCTTCACTAGGTTTAGGAGCTGCAGCTGGGACTGTCTTAAGCTGTTCCTCCATTAATGCGAGTGACTTTTCACGCTCACCAACTTCAGCTTTGATTGTTTCAAGTTCTCCTTCAAGTGCAGTAAGTGAGTCTTCCTTTTCAGACAGGAACTCGTTGAGTCGTTTATTCTCTGCCTCTAGCTTTTGGAAGGCATCTTTTGATGTCTTTGCTTCCTCCTTTATGCCTCTGAGCTCATCCTGTAGAGAGACAAAATCAGGATCAGGTGGTGAGATAACATAGTAGCTAATGATTGAGATAATAACAATAAATGCAGCCACATATATGAGAGAGCTCCAAATAGAGCCAAAGAAGAAGTTAGTCAGGAGTTGCAGGAAATTTCTGAATGTGGTCGAAGAACCAAAACCTAATAGCTGACCAAATGTAGCATAAAGCACTGCAATCATTGCTACTCCAAAGCTAAGGACTCCTATGAGAAGCATAATGTTGCGTTTCAAGGCGTTTTGAGGAAGGTGCCGCTGGTACAAGAACAACAAGACCGACAGCGTTAGTAAAGGAATAACGTAGGGCAAAGAAGCAACAACGTCATCCATGGGATTACTAAATGTAACAAGTACGCCATAACCTATGGATGTGATATAATCAGTCATAGAGAATCCTCCAGTGTGAAACAAGAACCTGAATCCTCTTGGAGGATAAAACTATTCTTTGTATTGCTTTACGAAGAAGAAGGATATGTCTGGCTACTCAGACCCTTGCAGTGAGCCCAAGTAGCGTATCACTTTCTCCATAGAGCAGCTTTTTCGACTTCATGGTCGGTTATCGCAATTTCAAGCGCTTTTAGAAATCTTGTTGCCTCATCGATTGAGAGAAGAAACGAACCCTTGACATTTCTATCTTCGCCTATCGACAGACGAATTTTTCCATCATTCACCCAGCCCTCAGAAGCCTGCTCTGGCATGCTTAATTGAAGCTCCAACCATGTTCTTCGGGTTTCCTTTGTTTCACGGTCCTCGAAGAAATGTTTTAGCTGAAGACGTCTCTCATATGATTGCTGTTTTTCACCCATTTCGTGTGTTCACTCCATTTCAGGAAGACTAATTGTCTGTCCTTCACTACAGTATTAACATGAACTAATTTACACACGTTTCTCGGATTTTCCGAGCTAGACTACTCAGACGTAAGAATATAAGAAAGCACTCAAGAAAACCCTTATCTTAGGTCTGGAGGTCGTTCGATGTGAAGGTCATTCTAAGATGCCAACTATCAGCAAATCCTTGTATCGCCGTTTTGCAGCTATTCTGCTTCTGAGCTTGCTATTCACACCGATTGCCATCTTTGGAACAGGAATGGAAGATGCTGTGGAATATCAAGCTGATAAAATTAGACCAGAATTATCTCAGGCATTGAGTAATATGAAATCTGACAGTTACATCTCAATCATTGTAGAATTTCCAGATACATTTTCAGCTGACGAAATGTTAGAAAGCATACAACTTGCAGGTTTGGAAAGTGTCAGCATAAGATACGCATTTCACCTGATTCCAATGATTTCATTATCCATCAGAGTTGATGAGATTAATGAACTTTCTAAAGTGAAGGATATTGAAGAAATTCACTTAAACCAGAAAAGGCAGTTGATTGAGAACTCTGTGCCGCAAGAAAATTATGTCTTGGCCGAAAATGGAAATGGATATGTTCATTTTGATTCGATTCTGAGTGCTGACCAGTTGTGGGCAGAGGGAATCAATGGTACTGGTGTAACAATCGCAGTCTTGGATAGTGGTGTATGGGGAGAGCATCCAGATCTTCAAGACAGGTTAATTGGATTCAAGGATTTGATTAATGGACAAGATGACATGAATCCAGCAAACGGGATAGATGCCTATGATGATAATGGACATGGAACAGCATGTGCGTGGAATGCAGCAGGTGATGGAACAGCAAGCAGCGGTGTCCTTAAAGGAATTGCACCTGGAGCTGACATATTAGCAATTAAGGTTCTTGATTCTGCTGGTGCCGGTGAGGATGCTACTATTGCGCAGGGCATTGAGTTTGCCATTGAACAGAATGTGGACGTCATAAGCCTCAGTCTTGGAGGAGAGTGGATGGAAAGCACTTTCCTAGTTGAAGCATCGGTAAGTGAGATTGAAAGTGCAATTTCCGCAGGAATTTCAGTAGCTGTGGCCGCAGGAAATTCAGGTCCAGCGGCATTTACAATAAACTCTCCTGGTATCGCTGAGAAAGCCATAACTGTTGGATCGTCGTACGGTGATAGTGGTGTTGTGGCATTCAGTAGCGTTGGCCCAGTATTGAGAACGAGAACTGATCCAGCTGGCTATACTGTAAAACCGGACATTGTTGCACCAGGATATCTTGTAGTTTCAGGAAGAGGAAATAACGTTAATCCAATAGAATACCCACCATATAACAGCAGTCAGTTTGGGTCAAGCTATACTCGCTGGTCTGGAACTTCAGCCTCTACTCCATTGGTGGCGGGCATGATTGCGCTTCTCATGCAAAAACATCTAGCTCTCGCCCCTATTGAAGCAAAAGCAGCTCTAATGAACTCGGCTACAGATCTTAAAGTAGATCCGATGATTCAAGGATGGGGATTAGCCAATGTTTCACGTGCATCGCAACTTCTCAATAGCACATCACGGGATATTACAGTAATGGCTCCAAGGAGCATACCGACCCTCCCGTGGAGCAAACAAGTGCTTATTGTAGGTGATGACCGCCCGCCTCAGAATGTAACTATCATCTCAACACAATCTGTTGGCATAGTCGATATTTCGATTTCTGGGAATGCAAGCCTATTCCTAGACACAAATATAGATCAAATTTGGGTACCAACCGGTTACTCATATTTTGGGATTGAACTCAAGCTACCTGAAAACACTCCACTCTCATCTGCAGGGGTTTATGCAGGACAACTCAATCTAACTCAAAGTAGTAACGTTATAGCATCTATCGACATCAGATATTCAATCACAATCTTCGGTGGTAGATTGATGGTGGATATGGAACATCATTCTAGTGGTCCAAGTGGCGATGTAGATGATCCATCGTATTATGGTTACTTCACAGAATATCTTAGAGAGCAAGGAATGGTTGTATCAGAGTTTGGCGATGCTGAGGACCTTTCACGAAGTTATATCGATTTAAACACTATTTCGAGTGCTGATGTATTCATGATTATGGATACTGAAATCTCATACTACCAAAGCGAAGTAACAGCTTTACATACCTTTGTTGAAAATGGGGGAACATTACTAGTCTTCTCGGAATTCTACAATCAGGTTACTGATGAGGCATCATTTGCGTTTGATGACTATAATGCAATTCTTGAACCATTTGGAATACAATGTGAAAAACGTACAATTGGAGCAGGTATTGATAATACAGGAATAGTCTATGGAGCTGATCATGGTGGATTTGTCGAGAACGATCCACTAATGAATGGCGTGAGCAACCTTTATGTTCTTCAGGGCAGTACCCTTCAAGTTAACCCTGAAGTGTCTAATGCAAGAGGCTTGTTCTGGGAAGATGCTGAAAGAACACATGCAATTGTAGCCACTGCAGAGTATGGCCGCGGACATGTCTTTGTGATTTCAGATGGGTCGACCTTGTACGATGATGTTCTATATGATGCAATAAATGCAGGTGCTGATAATCTACGGCTTCTAAGAAACTTAGCCACTGCAATCATACCGGAAGCCCCGAGAATTTATGATGTTGACTTAAGTGTGGGTGGTTTTGGTCAAGAGGCGAATGTGACCGCATTCATTTTTGATGAGGATCTTGAGGATGTTACAATAAGTGTGATTGGACCACGTGGAGAGAACCTCACAGGAACAATTATTGAAGAGCTAGGTTACAAATTTTCGACCAACTTTATCTTTAATGGAGGTGGTTTCTTCTCAGTCCAAGTAAGGGCGACTGATTCGTTGGGAAATGTGAGACTCTTCCAGAAAACGATTTTAATTCCAGTTGATGCAGCTGATGATTTAGTAATAGTGTCAGTCATTTATGCACTCCTTGGTGTTGTAGGAATTGGTCTAGGATATGTCATTTTAATAAGAGTTAGGAGTCGACCAAAGAGACCTCAGCGACCAATAGAACCACGACAAGATGAAGATGAATGGGAACTCCCACCACCATCTATCGAATAGGACCAAAGGTTGATTCTAGATACTCGCGTAATCGTTCATGGCGAGGTTTGAGAAGAGGCTTTTCATCCAGAATAGCTCCAGACTCAACTCTTTCGAGTATCTCATAACCAAGACGAGCACCCATGCGGGACGATATCACTTGGCCTCCAATAAGACGACCATCTGCGGCTGTAACCAATGCCATCTTGGCAAATTCAGTAGGATCTTCCAAATAATGGACACTCGTTGTAAGAGCCATTTCTTTAGCAGTTGTTGTAGAATGTCCTATAACCACAATATCTGTATCAAAGATTCTGTCATACTGGAAACGTCTTAGAGTGTCATTGTATAATTTAGTACCGCCAGCCGCAATTACTCCAGCTTGGCGACCAGCCCGCGCTGCAATACTGCCAATTGGCATGAGGAGAGGTTTTCCAGTCAATGAGTCTTTCATCTCCACGCAATCGCCAACTGCAAATACATCATTGGCTGAAGTCTTCATGGTTTCATCTACCACGATTCCGCCTAGCTGTCCAATCTTCACCCCTAGTTTTTTTGCGACCTCAGTGTTTGGTTTTACTCCAGTCATGAAGAGAACCGCATCACAAACAATTGCATCATTACCTAAAGTAAGTCCTTCTACATGTTTATTACCAATAATGGAAGTTGGTGATTTCCCAACATGTACGTCAAGATCCTCTGGAAGTCTTGATTGAAGTTCGACACTCATTGGTTCTTCCAGTTGTTTTCTCATGAGTCGAGAACGTACAATCAGGTGAACGCTTTTACCAAGTGAATGAAGTCTCTCAACAGTTTCAAGTCCACTGAAACCAGCACCGACGACTGCAATGGAATTCATTCTTGACAACTGTTGTCCGATCTTGCTTGTATCAGCTAGTGTCTGTATTGTATAGACCCCTACTAGCGTTTTACCTTGAATATCAGGTACAGCAGGAGTGCCCCCAGTCGCAATGATAAGACGATCATATTTGAGAGTGCTCGCCCCTTTGGGGCTATTAATCTGAATTTGCTTAGACTTAGTATCTCCATCGGTTACTTGAGCGCCTGTTATCAGGGATATACGCTTCTTGGAAAGGGCGTCAAAAGACCAATCTTCAATTCTGAGGTCAGAAGTATCAGGGAACTCAATTGCCATCGAAGCACCAGGTTTCTTATGAGATTCCAATGTTTCTTCAGTGATAATAGTGATTTCAGACTTGGTATTGAACATACGAGCAGCTAATGCTGCTGCAGCACCACCGGGACCATATCCAATGATTATAATTTTCAACTAACCTCACCTCTTCGACGTCGCATTATGAGTAGAAAGACGCAACCTGTAATAATGATTGCAGCTCCGACTATTATTACAGTGTTGTCCTGTACAATCGTAAGAGTTGCGAAATTCGACTCGGTTCCAGGAACTACCTGCCCTATAGCGATTGCGAATACCTCATGATTGCCAAGTTGGAAATGAGAAGGGGTTATTTCGAATTCATAGACTCCAGTACTACTTGTAAGAGTGAAATTAAGCCATGGTCCAACTTCGGAATGAAATGCAACATAAACCCTTGATGCAAGATTATATCCTGCCAAAACCAACTCACCGGATATTAGATCATTCATTAAGAATCCAACTCTAATAACAGTGCGATCAAGGATAGCACTTGTAAAAGCTAACTGTGGACCTATTTGTGTAGAGAGTAGAATCAGTGGTAAGTAGAGGACATAGCTTTCAGAGGTTATGTTTGAAGATATGCTGTTTAAAGACGTCGTGCCAATCAGTTCTTCCGGAACTGTGATTATGAATTCTCTTTCACCAAGCACTGAAGAAGAGTTCAATTTTTCCAGTGGACCATTAACGACACTCCAAGCAGTTGTCTGAAGGTTCTTTGGTGTGTCACGATCATTTGTGTAAACATGAATCATCATCGAACCATCATTAAACTCCAGCCAAAGATTCTTCATAACTGGGAGTAACATATCTGTGAGAGTTCCGGAACCAGCCATATCAACATTCGACATAGTTCACTTATGCGAACATACTCAAAATATACCGCGGGTTCCATGAAGAATACCC
>JAEORI010000225.1 GCA_016840965.1 Candidatus Thorarchaeota archaeon
AGTATGAAGTGATTAAACCCTCCTATCAATCAAGACTGATGAACGACACTATGGGTGAAGCATTTCTTAAGAATCTTGAAACGCTTGGAGAGCCAATTATTCCGACACCAGAGGATAGAGGCGCAGGGTCAAGTGATATTGGTAATGTTAGTCATGTTGTTCCAGCTATTCATCCATACATATCGATTTGTGACACTAGTGTTGCTGGACACTCACAGGAGTTCACAGTAGCAGCTGCATCAGCGAAAGGACATGCTGCAATGGTGACTGCTGCAAAAGCACTCGCAATGACCGCGATTGATTTGTTTATTGATTCAGAAGTGATTACACAAGTGAGGGATGAATTCAAGAAACGCACTTCTTGAGGACAACTGTAAAATCAATCACACTCATGCTGACTGGTAAATCTTGGCTAGACCAGGCTCTAGAGTATGCAATCTATGTATTGAGTATCAGAAAGTACGAAATTCATCTAGGCTTTTTTGGCTTCTTCTTCACGCTTAAGTCGCTCTTTTTCGAGATCTCTAATCCGTTTTTCCTTAGCATCCTCAGCTTTCTTGATTCGCTTATCCACATCAGAAATCCGCTTTTCCGCGTTTGATAGTTCTTTCTTTCTACGATTGTCTACGTTCTTGTATTCCTTGTTAGCATCATCATACTCTTTCTTTGCAAGCTTGAGTTCACGTTCTAGACTATCAGCTCGGGCTCGCTTGGTTTCAGCTACAACAAGGTATCGTTCTACTTCTTCATCAAGACGAGATCGCATTTTGTCCATTTCTGATTGGAGCTGTCCATGCTCAATCTTGTAAGTTTTGATATCGGAATCAATGGTCCTAATCTTTTCGTCTTTGGAGATTTCATCAGCAGCTGTGGAAACAGAAGGTTTAGCTATTGCTGAAAATGGAGTCACTGGTGCTGGTTTTTCTATAACCACCTCTTCTGATGGCGAAGGTTCTGGTTCTTCGTAATATTCTTCTTCCTCAATTACTTCTTCTTCTAATTCTGGCTCTTCTTCCTCTTCTTCTACTTCTTCTACTTCTTCTATTTCAATTTCCTCAAAGACTTCTGATTCTTCCTCCGCTTCTGAGATTTCCTCAACTTCGGATTCTATATCAGGTGATACTGGTGCAGCTACTTCCTCAGCTCTGCTACGAGCTTCTGCTGCTTTGACTTTCTCAAGAATGTCTTTGACAACTTCTCTGCCTTTATCATAGTCCATCGTTTCGGATTTAGGAGGAGCAGGTCTCTCCTGAGGTTTGGTATGAACTTCCGCTGGTTTAGCATATTCAGATGCTCTTTCACTCGGACGTACAAGTGGCTCATCATCAGTAAATGTAGAAGGTTTAACAACGGGTGCTTCTTCTGGCTCCTCAACTGGTTCTGGTTTTGATGCCTCACCTGTCGTCACCAGTAGGGTTCCACATCTAGTGCAATACTTTCGCATCACATCATTTGCTTTCCCGCATTTGGTACATGTCTTAATTTCAAACCTCTCCTGAATAGCATAATAGTGTCCTATTCTTTGAATCATCCTTAGATATACGTTTAGCGTATAGTATTTAGCGAAATATTCATACTTGTTTTTGAACAAAGAGAGAAGTTACAAGGTGAACTTAACAACATGCAAAAGATGATTGACAAACACAAAGTGATTGTATTTCTTATTGCAGTTGTAATTCTAATTGGCATCGGAGGAATAGTGAATCTCATCAGTAATACGCCGACAACCTATCATTACGAAAGGATGCTCCCTGATTCTTATCCAAGAGATACACGGTTTACAATTGCTAATGTAAAAGATGCAAATATTACCATTTCCTTTGTCAATGAACCAGGTTTTTGGTATAGGATAGATATGACTCATTATACTTCTGTCAAACACCATGCGGTTGAGTGTGTGACAAATCCATCCTTTCTACCTCTCAGAGTTCGTGTTTCAAGCGTCACTCCTGTTAAGACAATCAATATTGTTTTAGGAACTGATGTGGCTCACAGTTTATACATCTCGGGAGAAAATCTAAACACAATAATCATAATGGATAACGGGGCAAAAATCTCGGGTAGTAGGTGCAGGTTCTTTGGAACGGGAGTCTTTCAATTCATAATGACTGAGAATGTCAACTTTACTGGAAAGGGGATGGATGTAGAAGTCGGTGATTTCGTATTGGGGCCCGTATCACCTGAGCTTGTGGTGGTGGATGTTGATCTTCCAAGCGGATTGAATGGCCGGTTCTCTTCCCCTAATGCGACATTCATACGAAATGAATGGCCAATTAATTATGGCAATGAATGGGGTACAACTTCAATTGATAGTCCACTGCTTGATATACAGATATTCTATTCAATGAGAGTATGGGCAAACCTTCGGACGTAGCTTAGACGGGATTATTGCACAATCGTTTAAGCATCCCAATGACATTATCTTTACCGACTCCCATTCCATGACCTTTAGCTAATTCCTGAAGAGGATAAAACATTCCGCAACTTTCACACTTCAACGCTGAGTAGACTACTACGCCACCTGGAACTTTGAACTCATTATGACCATTCGCCAGTCTTCAGTCCCGCAGGAATCACAAGAAGTTTTCAAGGGTAGTTTCTGTTCTGGCGGAAAATAAATACTATCTCGAATAATCAAATACATATCATATAAACGGTAAGAGATTAAATATTATTATTCGAAAACATAATTTCACTCAATTAGAGAGTCGCCACCATTTCTTTTCTACATGGAGGATGATTCTCTGGAGGGAAAAAAGGTGAAAAGTGGAAGAAGACTTGCTATATTATGCACGCTTTTGATTTTCATGATGATGTCAGGACCTCTCTTTGCTACAGCAATCCCAAGTTTTTCTGCGGAAACAGCTTCACTTGGAAGACCAGCAGAAATGCGTATTGGTATCTTTGAAGATGAAGCAGTTGTTGAGTCGTATCCAGATACGAACTACATTGCAAATGACGTCAGAGGAGGTCTCTGGGTAGGTTATGAGCCTATTGATGGTATAACAAGATCTTGGTTGAAATTCGATTTAGGACATATTCCCAAAGAGATTGGTAAAATAAGTGCAACTCTGAATGTGTTCCTTATTGATGAGTTCGCAATAGATGATCTGCCAATTGGGGTCTATTACTCATCGAATGATACTTGGACTGAATCGACCATTACTTGGAACTTACAACCAGCATTCGACTTGAGTCCTCTAGACATAATAGACTCACCCTCAGGCCAAGACATGTTCATCATTGGAAACTGGTATTCGTGGGATGTTACAACTGCATTCAATGATGCTCTGAACAATGACAAAATGCTAAGTCTTGTTATGAAACAGATTGATGAGGGAGCAACGACTGAAACTTGGAATTATTTCCTTGATGAGGACTTTGATGTTACAACTGCATTCAATGCATCATACATCTCAGTTGAGTATACGACACCAGACACTATTGATCTGAGTGTGGA
>JAEORI010000226.1 GCA_016840965.1 Candidatus Thorarchaeota archaeon
GAGAAGGGAGAGAAACTTCAACATCGATTACTATGGACCTATCATCCTCAATAGACCTGACTAACATTATACGGACCCAGTCAGTCTTATGGAGTGGAAAAACGACTTCAGTTTCTCCAGTTTCCAAGACCTTTGCCAAGTCCTCATTCATCAGTTCATTGAATTTTGATAGTAGTTCTAGTTTTTCTGACACTAAGAGATCGCCTCAGTAAGTTGGATCATCTTTATCAAACAACATCTATCATCTACAGTTTCTTCTGCAATGTAAATGGAGATGCGTGACTTTGAATTGCTGAGTCGTTATATTGTCTAAGGATATCCCTGGCAACGTCCATATTGACATGATATTTTGGACGACGCATATCTTGGAGATTCGGGATCCTCTTTAGCAGTTGACGACCAAGCAGTTTCCGTAGAGCAAAGCTAACTGTACGGGGAGCCATGTCCAGTGTCTCACTGATCTCTAGCGGACACATCGGTCCATGATCAATCAGTACTCCTAATATTGCCATAGCACTTTTTGGAGTTCTTCCGGGTCGAATAGTCAATTTAGTAACAACCTCGTATTCTTTTTGTACAATTTAATGCAAGTATCAAAATGATATGTATCTGCGTGAACCAATTTTGCAGAGTTTTGTCAATAAGCGATGTAAAAACAGCTCAAAAAAGAATCAAGTGATGCGGTTTTGAGACACTTGATTAATTATCGATTAACTGATTACAGTGAAGAGCCTGGAATTGAATAGGTATATGCACTGGTGATTCGTATGGCAGGAATTATCTTCTTCAGAACAACAATACTAAGAGATATCGTAGATTTCTACGTAAATGAGGCAGGAATGCACGTCTGGTTGGAACAATCTGAATGTGTAATTCTCAATCACGGAAACTTTCTCTTGGGATTCTGTGATCGAGATGAGGCAGAAACAGAAGGTTGCATTACACTCTTCTATCCATCGCAGGAGGATGTTGATATAATGTATGCCCAGCTCAAAGACATCTCAACATCAGAACCTGCAGTAAATGAAGAGTATCAGATCTATAATTTCTTCACTAAAGATCCAGAGGGAAGAACCTTGGAATTTCAAGCTTTTCTTCATCCAATTGAACCTGTAGGATTTTTCTAGGTACTCAATTCAGATTTGGAAAAGAGTCGGATATTTCCATCAGCACATCCAAAATAGACGTGAGATTCATCAAGAACCAAATCAGTAATGCGTCCGACTCCTGAGTTGAGAGTAATAACTTCACTCCAATCTGATTTTGAGTACACACGCAAAGTACCATCATCAGAAACAGAGTAGACATGGGATTCATCAACGCCTAGTGCATTAACATTGTCGCGGTGTCCTTTCAACACCTGTTTACAAGCCCAATCTTTTCTGTCCCACACTCGAATAGCAGTTTCAAAGATCGGGGGCCTAGGTGATCCAGGTCCACCCCACCAAAGCTCTCCTGACCCAGAATATACATTGTCAGAGTCTACAGCCAAAGAGAAGACTGTCGCTTCATGGCCATAGAGTGAAGTGACTCGACGAAAGGTATCTCGAAGGAAAACATTGGTACAATTGTCAATTCCACCTGCATAGATATACTTCTCATCAATTGCTAAAGATAAGACAAAGTGAGTTTGAGCTTTTATTGATCCTGTATTAGTCCATTCTTCTTTCATCCAGATTTTTACTGTCGCATCACCAGAGCCAGAAAACAGAAATTCCGAATCAGAATCTATACTAAATACAGAACCGACATGCCCCTTGAGAACCTCTACCAAGTCTAAATCTGGATTGTATATTCGGATAACAGGGTCTCCAGAGTCACTTCCACTATAGACATATTTTCCGTCAGAATGTAGAGAAAGAATTTGGGTAGATGTTTGTCCGGGTATACGTTTTGGAAAATCAAATGACGGATTATTCCAAACAGTTAATCCACAATCACTGTCTGCTGCATAGAGATTTTTTGAATCGATAGCCAAAGTCGTAATTGTAATATATTCTCCAAGGTCATTTCTGAGAACCTGTGGAATAATCGATTTAGTAGACTTTGGTGTTATCTTTCATCCCCATATCAGGGAAGAAGAGGTAGCATATACATTTTGCCTAATTTTTCAAAGAGCGACAATACCACTATTTTCTACGGACCATCCTAATTTCCTTGCAGTCTTGAATGCCTCACTAGACTCAGTATAGTTCTCAGCCATCCAGAGGACAAGTCGCAGTTTATTCCAGAGATTTGGATTCTCTTCATCTTCCTTAATCTCTTTCTTCACAAGTTTGGCCAAATTCTTGTAGTACTTTATCTCATCCTTACGCTTCTTTGCAGAAGTTTTAAGGAGATCATAGATTTGCTCTGCAGGTTTATCAAGTGTGTAGTCAAGAAACTCCTTTGATCTTCCTTTAAGAAAGTCATTGATGGCTGCTTGTGGTGTATCTTTAACTCTCCACAACTCACCTGTAACAAGGAGGTGTTCGTAGTCATTCTCCATGAATTGAAGAAGGTCTTGGAGGTTAGTAGTTACTGGGTGGTCGTCACTAAGTAGATTTCTGCAACAAGTCCATTCGTAATAGATAAGCTGTGAGCCAATCTGACCCATGACGCTAGGAGTTGGCCCAATCTTCTTGAGGTCAATTAGAAGATCTTTGACTGCATACTTCTTTCTTTTGGTTAGTTGAGACATAATATCGACCACCAATTACGATTATCTCTTCGATATCCTTTCTGATAAATGATAATCAGATGAACTAAGCTGTAATTCTGACCCTTTTAGATGATTTTAGAATGGAATACTCCAATCTGGTAGAGGGAAATACAGCCGTATGTAGATTACTGCAATTAACATTAGCAATGAAACAAAACATACTGCCCAATCGCGTTTCCTGAAAGCGAGCTTCTCTAAATAGGTTCGATTTTGATTTGCTCCGAACCCTCGAGATTCCATACTCTCAGCTATCGACAGTGCACGACGGATTGATACAATAATGAGGGGCACAATGATTGGAACTATATTTCGGACACGTGTTAGAAGATTTCCCTTATGAAGTTCAACTCCTCGTGCCTTCTGAGTGTCCATTATTGCATAGGCTTCTTGACCAAGAGTGGGGACATATCTCATTGCCATACTCATTGCAAATGCAAACTCAAACCGAACTCTCATCTGAATTAGTGCTTGA
>JAEORI010000227.1 GCA_016840965.1 Candidatus Thorarchaeota archaeon
TGTTAACAAGGTGAATACAATGGCAGAAGCAGTAACGAAAGACATGAGCATTGGCGAAGTAGTAATGAAATGGCCTGAAACAGCTGGAACATTCCTAGAACATGGGTTAATGTGCTTTGGTTGTGCTGCCGCTAGATTCGAGACCATTGAGCAGGGAGCTCAAGCTCATGGAATCAATACGGAGCAATTAGTCAAAGCTCTAAACGAAACAATCGAAAAGAAAGAGAAATAGATTGTCTGAAATGCAAGCCCTCTAGGTAGGGGGCTTGATTATTCCTCTTTTTTCTAGCATCTATTCATCTCTAGGTTTTGTACGACCGTAGAGTCGTCCGGTTTCTTCCTCAGCCATCTCAAAGCTGTGTTCTTCATCAGGAAACGTACCTTCTCGAACTTCTTTTGCATACTCAGAAACAGCATTCTTGATCAGTTCACGAACATTGGCATACTTCTTGACGAATTTTGGTTTGAAGTCTTCAAATAGACCTAGCATGTCCCAAAGGACAAGAACTTGTCCATCACAATACGGGCCAGCACCAATACCTATCGTTGGAATACTCACGGTCTCAGAAATGAGTTTAGCAGTTTCAGATGGCACCAGCTCTATGACCATTGAAAAAGCACCAGCATCTTCAAGTTTAACGGCTTGTTTAACCAAAGCTTCAGCCATGTCCGCAGTGCGACCCTGAATGCGATAACCACCCAGCTGATAGATTGACTGCGGTGTTAGACCTATATGACCCATGACAGGAATGCCTGCGTCAACAAGGATTTTCACGATGCTAACGACTGAGTCTGAACCGCCTTCAATCTTAACTGCTTCAGCTCCACCCTCTTGAAGCATAAGACCACAATTCTCTAGCGCTTGTTCAGCACTGACCTTATAGGACATGAAGGGCATATCCCCTACAATAAGACAGTCTGGGCGTGCCCGTGCTACTGCAGCGCTATGATGAATAACATCCTCGAGCGTAACTGGAATAGTACTCTCATAACCTAGTAATGCATTCCCGACAGAATCACCGACTAGAATCATGTCAACTCCCACTTCACTCAATATTGCAGCAGTGGGTGCGTCATATGCTGTGAGCATGACAATCTTCTTGCCTTTATTTTTCATCAGACGAATGCTATGAGTGGTCTTTCGAGCCAAATTGATATCTCCACCTGAATAGTGTAAAATCCATCATTTATAGAGTTCCATTTCAAAATATATAATGTATATACAATTTGGATATTTCCAGATTTTAGGTTGATTCAGACTATAGGTCAATATCACGCTTCCTGAAACGCCACTTATACAGCTCGACTCCAATGATTGCTGGAAGAGCTCCAAGGATCACAATTAGCCAGTCATAGCTAGTTAATGGTGCAAAATAGAAATTGAGACTGTAGACAGACAGAATCTCTTGAGTCAATGGCACATACATGAGGAGAAAGTGTGCAATATAGATTAGACCCAACAAGATCACAAAAATCCACGTTCCTGGTTCTCGAATGCTTTTATGCAATGGCATATTGATTCGACGGATACTGAGGACAATGGTACTTTCAACTAGAAGTATTACTGATAGAAGCATCACATTCGCCTTGTATGGAGCGTCAATTGTACCATAGAAACCCAAGTTGTTCTCAGCATAGACATCAACAATACCGCCCCAGCCAGTCAATGTGAGCATAAAGACTGATGCAGCTCCAATAGTCATCAGAATTACGTTTAGTGCCATGAACTTTCCAAGGTTGCGTGTGATGAGTGCTTGGCTGTCACGAGGTTTGTCTTCCATGGCATGCGGCGATGTCCTATCGAAGACAAGTGCCAAACCTGGGAATGAATGGGTCGTAACGACGAGATAGATGCTCTGCCAAGTTTCCAAGAATCTAAGGTCAGGAAGAAAGAATAGGGCTCCAAAGAAGATAATGCTTTCAAAGAGATTGATGGCTACATAGAAGTAGATCATCATACGTATCTTGTTGAAAAGACCTCTTCCTTGATGCACACCAGATACAATGGAAGCAAAACTATCATCGGTTATAACTAGGTCTGCAGCCTCCTTAGCCACATCTGTTCCAGTGATACCCATAGCAATACCAGCATCACTCATGGCAAGCGCTAAGGCATCATTGACTCCATCCCCAGTCATAGCAACGACTCGTTGTTGATCTTGGTATCGTTCTACGATGATTTGTTTGTGGTCAGGGTCAACTCTGGCAAAGACGTTCGTTCGAGCAAAATCTTCATCAGAAACATCAGCTATATCACTGCCTTCGACAACAATTGAATTTGCCTTAAAGATGCCTAGATCTTCAGCAATTGTCTTAGCAGTTGCAGCGGCATCACCAGTAATCATAATCACATTAATTCCAGCACTATGACAGGCAGAAACTGCTTCCTTCACACCATCTCTGGGAGGATCAACGATACAAGCGAATCCAAGATAGATTAGATTATTCTCAACTTCGTCTCGGGCATCCGTACCTGTTGGGACTTTGTCGAGTTGTCGATACGCGAGCGAGATAACGCGGTATCCTTTAGATCCAAAGTCGGTGGTGAATGTCCGGACTTTGTTCACAATATCAGGAGTAATTTTCGTGGGTGAATCTTTTCCATCCACCAATGTGCATTTGGGTAAGAGGACTTCTGTTGCGCCTTTGGTGAAAGCTACAAACTTTTTGCCATCCTTACAAATTTTGGTCATTCGTTTGAGCTCAGATTCAAATGGAAACTCATGAACAATCTCGTACTTCTTTGAGATTACTTGTTCATCAAGTCCACTCTTACGAAATAGTGTAAGCAAAGCCGCGTCTGTAGGGTCGCCTAATGGCTTCCAAATTTCACCTTGATCAGGAATTATTTCTCTAACTATTTCAGAGTCATTATTAATGCCGCCACAGACAACAAGACGGAAAAGACCTTTCCATTTGAATACATCTTGAACCTCTTGTTCCCGTACCTCGAGAGTAATAATATCATCAGCTCCCTCAAGAAGGTAAATACCACCAGTAGGGTCGTATCCATCCCCTTTGACAGAGTATAGATTGTGCGTGTCCCAACAATATTTGACTGTCATCTGGTTGCGAGTCATTGTTCCTGTCTTATCACTACAGATGACACTAACTCTACCAAGGCTTTCTACTGCGGACAGGTCTCTAATGATAACACCCTTCTTTGCCATGGCAAGAACGCCAGTCAATAGAACAATTGTTGTTAGTAGAGGTATATTGATTGGCATAATGGTCATCGCGCGAGTGATTGCTTCCTGCATTTGTCCCAACACATATTCGTACCCGAGGTTAATTGGTCGTCCATTAAGCCAATCAAAGACAAAGACTTGCCATAGCACAGATACACTCATGAGAATAATAGCAGCAATTCCGAGATATTTCGCAAGGAGATTGACTTTTCGTCTTAGAGGGATATCGCCGGTATTTAACGCTTCAAGCGTCCCTTGAATCTTTCCGATTTCAGTACGGCCTCCAGTGGCAGTTGTTACAACGGTAGCCATTCCAGTTGCAATATATGTGCCAAAGAAGACCATGTTTCTCATATCAGTGAGTGGAACGTCTTGTGCGACAATGGCTTGTTCATCCTTTGTTACTGGCACACTCTCACCTGTGAGAGAGGCTTCATTTGTAGTGAGATTAATTGAAGTGATTAGTCGAGCGTCAGCTGGAATTCGATCACCTTGATCTAATTTAATGATGTCACCAGGAACTATTTCAAACGGAGGAACACTCTTTTCAGAACCTTGACGGATAACGCGAGCTTCTCCGGCGGAGAGTTTCTCCAGCGCTTCCAGCTTTTTCTGTGCTCTATACTGTTGAAAAATGGCTACGAGAGCATTAATGGAAACAATCCCAAGCCACACTAACGCTTGCCCCAGCTCATTCTCACCCGGAGGGAGCAATTGTGCAATTATGATGAGTCCTACTGAGCTGAGAATGTAAATTGTGATTAGCCAGTTCATAATTGGGGCAATATACACTTGCCAGAATGGACCACGAATCTTAGGTATGGCGTTTTGTCCAAATTCTTGAATCCTTAATCTTACTTCCTCGTCTGGCAATCCGTTTTCAGGATCAGCCCGTAGAGTTTCGAAGACTTCCTCAAGAGGCATTGCATGATAAGCATGAGTAGAATTGTTCTCAGATGTGATGGCGTCTTCATTCGACAAAGCTGCGACCTCTCAAGGGTATAGATGCTGTACTTCTTTCATAGATAAATCAAACTCGAATGTTCCTACCTTAAGTCGGATGTCTTCATTTTTCTTTCTGCACCTTTTGAAGCTTTCCGGTTCAGTATTCGATAGGTTCATGTGCTCTTTAAGCTAGGGTTCACAAGCCGCACGAAAATCAATATGAGTCTGGTAGAAATGATTGATGATTACTATTGGCAGGGACCACCTAAGAAAGAGAAATCTAGTGGAACAAGAATAATCGCAGTTATCATTATTCTAATGCTCGTCATATCAACAGGATTGGTGTTTATTATCCGATTAGGTCCGTTTAGCAATGGTCCAAATGCTAAAGTCAGAGTCGCTGTCCTGGACTCGGGTATTGACATTGGTTTAACGCTCCAAGGGCGTGTGGCCGAAGGGAAAAGTTTCGTTGAGCTTCAATACGGATATGATTTTGTAGATACAACAATCACTGACTCAAGACCTGAGAACATACCACACGGAACACTTGTTGCTACACTTGTTGCTGAAACACCAAACGCAGAGATTGTAAATGGGAAGGTGATAGGCTCAGACGGAACAGCTACACCTCTTGGTCTTGCCGCTGCAATCTATTGGGCGGTTGAACAAAACTGCAGCGTGATCAATTTGAGTCTCGGTTCTAGCCCAGCCCTAGGAGACCCCCTCGAGCATGCGATTGAATGGGCTTTCTCGCATGGCGTTGTTGTAGTTTCTTCAACAGGTAATGAGGGGGACAGTGGTTTAGCTGGGACTAGTATATCATCACCTAGCATTTTTGAAAAATGTATTGCAGTTGCGGCCCTATATGAAAATGATGTGCCTGCAGAATTCTCATCAACTGGTCCAACATTCGATAGATACATGAAGCCTGACATCAGCGCCTATGGATGGGTTTCATCCTCATCATCACGATATTACGGTACAAGCTTTGCATCACCTCGTGTTGCTGGGGCAGCTGCACGTCTCATAGGATATTCCATTGATAATAACATCACGTATAGCCCTGGGTCGATAATGACAGCCCTGATGAAAGGAGCTGATCCGATGACGGAGTATCCAAACTATGTTGTAGGAACTGGAAAAGTAAATGTTCAAAATTCTCAAGCACTTATTGCTGCCGCATCGCAAGAGGGTGAACTACCAGTCTTGAGTCTAGCTTTTCCAGCTACGTTACCAATTGATTATGAGAAGCTATTTTTCGATGATACGTACGAGTTTAATGTCAGATTATTGACCTCTGGTAGTACAA
>JAEORI010000228.1 GCA_016840965.1 Candidatus Thorarchaeota archaeon
AGGTTCCTCTATATAGATTGCATATCTATTTGGATAGTCATCCGATGCATGCCAGGTGATACTATTCCCTTCCTGACCCACAATGTATGAAATGTCAGCAGGATGGTCAATCGTAGGTGCGGTAGTTTCTCTATATTGTTCAATGCCCATTCGTTCTAGAGTGATTTCACCAGTATCAGCTCCTGTTGTTGAATTATAAGCATCAACTGAATAGTGTGTCAGGAACCCATCAGTCTTGAGATATGCCACATGGACATAAAGCGTATAATTAGAATAGATTGTCACTTGACCTTCTTGAAGCACCCAGTCATCATCTTCCCAACTATATCCCCAGAAGAAGGGGTCCTCAGGGTCTAGGGTGAAGTTCTCAACAGTGTGTGTGGTCTGGGCTAGTATGCTCAGGAGAGTCCAGTTGCCAATTGGTAAGTATACATTGTACATCGCTACGAAGGTCAATATCTCGATTCCAAGTTGGGTGCCATTAGCATAATACGCCCTAATTCCAGTATAGGGTATATCTGTCCAGTTGCTTATTGAGTCTAGGATCTTCGGGAGAGTGTCATTGGAAACAAGGTAGATCTCTTCGTCAATTTGTAAACCACTACCATTGAGATGCATCATGAAATGAATCTCATCATCAAAAACAAAACCCCATTCAAATCCTTGATTCGTTTGTGCTGATATGGGTACAACATGCACTAAAGGTGTCAGCAAGAGTATCGCTACTAGTAAGGATGTACGATTCATGTTCTTTTCACTCCCTAACATATTCGTTTACAAATCTATTTAGACAAATTTCGTTAAAAACAAATTGCCAATTATAGGAAATACTAGTAAAAGAATCAACTAATTGTTATTCTAGTCTGAACACCATTACCTGAAATAGTATACATGACTTAGATAATGTATTCACGTTTGGTCGTTTGGATGCAGGGGTGCAGACGTAGATAGAAATGCCTTTGTATCCTATGTGAATATCCGATCCATTAAGTTCGGAGGTCCACCATTGAAAAAGACCCATCTAGTCAGACTACTATCAATAATAGTAATACTAGCATGGGTGCCAATAATTCCACCTCTTTTTCAGAATACTTCTCCTCAAATAACACATACTACTTTACAGGAAGAGGATGTCCGAAAAAGTGCTAGTTACGATGTGGGTCCTGAAACTGGAATTCTAGATCCGATTCTCATTGAGCATACAGCAGTCCCATCTGGAACCGTCCAGTATCAGATAGGTAGGACAGACTCTGACCACAATCCTAGTGCTGAAGTATTGTTTCCCGCGGGTTCTGAGAGTAACACCCACTCAGCAGATTGTAGTGGTGGCTATTTTCTGGTTGGCTCTGGCGGTTCAGCTAATTTTGGCTCATCTGAAGGAACCATCTCATTATGGATTAAATGGGATGTAACTGCTCCACACGGTCGATTCTGGGGGCAGCATGCAGATTTTGAAACACGTTGGGAAAACAATAGATTATGGCTTGATTGGGGTTCTGATAGAACTCTTCTTGGAACGAAAAATGATTGGATTCCAAATAACTGGTACTTCATTTCAATCGTATGGGATCAATCTGCAAGTTACCTTAGAATCTACTTTGGTGATGAGGAAACTGAACCTATTGAGGATGCTTCCTTGCAATCATGGAGTAACACTCTTAGTGGGCTCCTTACTCAGAATAATATTATGAATTCTAGAGCTTACGCCAATGGTCAAGTTGATGGTCATGTAGACGATTTTCGATATTACAATATAGCAAGAAGTTTGGAAGATCTAAGGAGTGACTACAATATTTCACTCTCCGGTACAGAAGATGGCTTGGTGCATTATTATGAATTCGAGGATGATTTGACTGATTCTGCAGGAAGTGCAAATCTTGTTCCTTCAGGAAGCTACTCATTCAGTATAGATGTGATAGCTGGAGATGGTGGTTGGAGAGCAGAGCAGGTTGAGCTTGATATTCAAGAACTAAGCATTCTTCATGCATTAAACGGAACCTTTGAAACTGGAAACCCTGGCACAGCTGTAGATTGGAGTGGCGATGCAATTTATTATGCAGATGGCTGGCGTGCGAGAAGAGAGTATCTTGATTACCATGGATATCAACGTGTATCGTACATCAATACAGATCCAAAATACCTTGGTATAGAGAATGAAGGATATGAAGTAACCTCTCCTAACGGATATCGTCATTATAATGGTACGAAAATCTATTGGTATCAGAATGTTGACAATAGTCGATTAACTGAAGAATTCGAGTTTAGCATGAGTTACCTGTATCAACGAGGTCCAATTGGTACGAGTTATAGTGATGTTTTCAAATTCAGCTTTGCAATTCTAAATAATTCAGGTCTTTTATGGAGCTGGTCAATCGATCCAACTAACATCACACAGAGGGGGATATGGTACAACACAAATCGGATTCCTATCAATATTCCGGGTGCTCCGGCAACATTTCAAATTCGGATTTCTTTAGAAGTCAATACGACCTCAAGCTATGTTCAGGTTTCGGAAACGGATTCTGATTTGGATGGAGATCCGACAAATGGGAGATTCATAACTCTGTTAATTGATGATATGTCGTTGGAAGCAAACCAAGTACCGGATCTAGACGCTGTAGATTTCACTATTAACATTGCACCGCTTGGAACCATCCCTATTTCTGGAAGTAATGGGGTTGGTGAAATAATATTGAATAATAGTTATTGGTGGAAAGCATCAAACTCGATATTTTTCTCATCAAACTCAAGCATTTCCTTTGAATACTCAGTATCGATTACAAAGATGACACGCTTTAGCAACTCGACATATTCAAACAATCTTCAGAATGAAGGCGTTGCATATAATGTAGAACTTGACCAGATGCCTGAATTCTCGATGTACACATACATAAAATCATACAGTGAGGCAAAAGATATCGGAATACGAGCGTATTATCCTCATGATTGGGAGAACCCTCGAGTTGAGAGTCCTTTTGGTATCGATGTTTCTAGTCAAGCTCTTGTTGAACAAGGGTATTTTGAGATTCCTTCGGGGATAATTGACTCAGTAGGCTGGTGGAAAATTATAATGGATGGTATCAATTATGCTGATTCCATCTCTACTGAAGTACAAAGGTTCTCAGGGATGACATGGAATACAGAATCCAAATTCCATAGTGGTGACAGAATTAGATGTAGCGCATTATTTGGTGATAATATCCAGCTCCTTCCAAATGCAAGTTGTGTCGAGTTGAGCTGGTATTCTCCCTCTGGTGGCATTTGGATGAGTGAAGGAGTTGGGAATTCCAATACCTCTGAAGTTGTAAGTCAAGGAGCAACATTGGGTCTAACCAATGCCTCAATTGGCGCTTGGATGGTTTCCATCATATGGACAAATGGCACCGAGGTTGCTTACAGTTCAGCGACCTTTGAACTATATCATAGATTGACTGTCTTTGCTCACACTCCCAATATCGAAAGGGAATTAGGAGTGCCATTTACAGCTATAGTCTATCTTTATGATCAAGATAATGGTAATCCAATTTTGAGTGATGCGTATGTCATAGGTAATTGGTCTACAAATGATGTACAGTTCAATCCTAATCTTGCGAAAGGCTGGTGGGAGGCTGACTTTAATACAACTGCAATAGGCACAGGTAATTTCGTTATATTAGTGGAGGTTTCATTGCCATTCTTTGAAAGCAGTACCACTGAGATTAATATTGAGATTCCAAATCCAGAATCATTGTATGATATTACATTCAGAGCCGGTTTGGTCGGAGCCTTTCTTGTCATAATTTCATTTGCAGCAATTACGGTAAGTCGCCGTTTCTATATGGTTTCAACCGCTAAACGTAACTTAGAATTACTGGATTTGAAGGGTAGGATTGATGATGCAAAGAATTTGATTGGATTGCTTGTAATACATCGATCCATTGGTTTGCCCGTTTATTCAAACATATTGAAGGGAGGTTTTGAGGAATCTCTACTAAGCTCCTTAATTTCAGCTATATCTCAATTTCGATCAGAGTTCTCCATGGATGAACCAACTTGGACTGCAATTCCGATAACTGAGGTAATCACGGCTGTTCAGACTGAGGCACTTATTTGTGCTATAGTAACAGTCGATTCAGCATCGAATAGACAGAAAACTCAGCTAGAAGCTTTTGGAAGAGAGGTCGGAGGACTCTATGACAAAGAGGATGAAACAATCCGAAAAATGGTTAGAACTCCAACACTGAACGGTTCCTTTTACTCGATTTTTGACAATCATTTTGATGGGCAACTAATGAAAAGATATGTTGGCGTTTCAAAGAGTTTGCCAAAACACCTTAGCGTGGTTTCAGAAGCGCTTGAGTCAATGGAGATAGACCATGGTGTTTCAGTAGATGCAATAATCAAATCAATAAGTGTACTCGGACATAGTGAAAGAACAGCCTACAAGTGTACTCTAGAGGCAATTGATAATGGGTATCTAATTGCAGCTAGCGCTAAACTTCCATCTCCAATTGAACCCGGAGATTAGATTTGAATCTGCTTGGATAGATTTCATATATCACGAATCTTGATTAGAGCCTCTCGGTCGAGCTAATAATGGACGAAATTTCTATCAAGTATTGGAGTCCTCATGGACGTCAAGAAGAAAGGAAATTCCACTGTGATGATACGAAGATTGACCTCACGACAAGAGCAGCAAAGAAAGTCGACCTCTCTGATGTAGAAAGATGTGAGAAATTAGCAGTATTAAATTTAGCAAACAACATGCTTGAGGAACTTGAACTTAGCCCTCTCTCAAATAACAAAACCATATCAGAAATTCATCTAGAGAATAACCATCTAGTTTCTCTTGACCTTTGGCCACTAGTCCGAAGCTCTGGGTTAGAAAAAATTAATCTAACTCAGAACCGCCTTCAAACTCTGGATGTTACTCCAATTTTAACCCGCTCAAGTGTGATGCTAGATTCATCTGTGGTTTTGTCTGCTGATAATATTCTCCGTTTCTTTTTGACATCTGAAGAATTAGCTGAACATTTCCTACTTGTTCGACCAGATAAAGCCCCATGGACTGCGCCTCCAGTTTTGATATGGGTATTATATGAAGAATTAGCAAAGAAAATGAAATGGGCTCAAATCCAGGATAGAATCTATTCTGTCTTAGATCATGTCACGCAAGATTATTGGTATCATGTACAGCGAGGCCTCTTAATCGGACTTGGTATGAGGGAGCTTGCGGGTTTCGATGGTGACCCTTTGAAGATATTGGACACGACGAGGGATTCAATGGACTATAGATCTGCAAAAAGAGCAATCTATAATCGCACAGTGGAGCTTCTAGATGAACAACTATCAAAAAACGGTCCAACTCTCTTTCTCGATATAGAAGCCATGGAGGTAACAAGCGCCTCAAAACTTATCCCCAAGATAGTCGAAGCGAGAGTGAAGGAAATTGAAAATACAATTGTATTCACGAAAGGAAGTATTTCTCTTTTAGATTCTCTTTGGCTGACTCATTATGGATATAAAATTCTTGAAGCATTGAATGTCGGATTAAGGCACTTTGGTGTTGGTTTTGAAAAAGTAAAAGCGAGTTTTACAGAGCTTGGATTTTCATTGAAAACACAAGAAGTTGAATCCCTACATGATGTTGAGATTGAAAGCCAGCTAATTACATCTCAAAGCATGAGAAGATATGTCATTAATGAGGTTGAAAAGGCATATTTGTAAAATTTTAGAATAGTTACCCTTTTCGATAAACTAAATTAGCCTTTTTCGATGGTGCGAGTATCTGGTGATGAAACCTTTGACCTTGCCAAGACATCGACATTACTTCGATGAACCAATTGTAAGAACAAAGGTCAGCAGAGTTAGATTTCCCAAAATATGTCCTGTCTGTGGGGCTTCTTCATCAACAACTACGCGAATTTATGCTAATCCTGGACACCGGGTATGGCTACGTCCTGGCTGGGATCCTCGCTTCAATCCATGGGGCAAAAACCAACAACTAAATGATATAACCAAAAGCTTCCTTGTTGAAGTATGTGAAGACCACTCGATATCAGATAATGCTGAAATGAGGATGCGAGGTCTTTCCACGGTTATTGCTTCAATTGTAGCAGGTGTTTCTATCTTTGCACTATTTTATGCAGGTGCAGATTATTGGGCAAGAAGACCAGTTAGTCCATGGGTTTACTCCTACCTATTCGTCCTCGCACTTTCACTTGTTTTCGTTTACGTTTCATTCCGACCATCCGCTCTAGAATCGTCATTCAGAATTATTGGCTTTGATTTTGAAATGCAATATGTTTGGTTTGCATTGAGTAATCTTACTTATCGGGATTCATTTGTTAAGGAAAACTCAATGAATGCGGAACTAGTGACATGGATTGTTAAGGTATAGCATTAATTCAATCCCTTTTCTTTAGTTTCGTAGTAGTCACAAACTCGGGACAAGGCGCTTACAGCTTCTGTAATATTCCTAAATACAGGAAGTCCATGATTCACAAAAACATTCCAAGCATCATTTCTTGGATTTGGGTATGCTACTTCAGGAATGACAACTAGAACTGGTTTATTTCTAGTTTCAACAACTCTCTTCGATGCTTGTGCCATAACTTTCCAATAGTCAACTAGTATATCTGCCGCATCCATTATAGTCGCGACTTGATGCATATTATGTACATCTGCTTCGATTATTAATGAATCAAAGTTAGTATCTTCACCAGCAATACGTATCACTTCAGATGTGGTCTGGTCTTGATAGTAGTCCGCGGCGAGATCAATTGGATTTCCCAAACCTGTGCCCACATCAAGAATTAGCGGGTCCAGCTTTTTGATTGTATCGTCAGAAGTCCTTGGTACATTGAGACCCTTCTCAATACATAGGTCTGTCAGAATTACACTGGCTCCGCCACTAATTGCGATTAGACCCACATTTCTTGTCTTTGGTTTTGGACTTAATGAGAAAATACTCAGCGTAGCAATCAAATCTTCAACAGTGTCAACTGTTACAACATTAGCCTGGCGGAATGCTGCTTGCCATATTTCCTTGCTTCCTGCAAGTGCTCCAGTATGTGAGGCTGCTGCTCGAGATCCCTCTGTTGACCTTCCACCCTTTAAACCCACAACTGGTTTTTTGTTTGCTAGCTTCTTCATCGAATCTAGGATATTCTTACCATTTTTGACGCCCTCTAAATAAGCCCCAATTGCTTCCGTTTCATCATCATCTTGAAAGTAGTCAAGAAGTTCTTGAGGAGTAATGTCTACTTGATTTCCAAAACTGAAAACTTTGCTGAAACCCACACCCGATTCCACTCCTGCTGTGTACGTGGTTATTGCCACACCACCTGATTGAGATAGGAATCCTACATTCCCTGAAAGTCTCTTAACTGTGGGCATGAACGCGAATCCTATCTTTGGATACATCAGTCCCATGCAGTTTGGCCCGAATGCTCTCATACCTGTTTCGTCTAGAATATCCCGAATCTCTGACTCACGCTTTTTCCCTTCTTCTGTTCCTAGTTCTGAAAATCCACTTGTAAAAATTGTAACTGCTTTTGCGCCTTGCTTATGGCACTTTCTCAAAGTTTCTGGAACTATATGATATGGAACGCGAATAATAGCATAGTCGATTTTCTCTGGGATTTCCTCTATGTTTGCAAGGATTCTATGCCCTAGTGCTTCTCCTCCACTCCTTGAAACAAACCAAATTTTGAGATCATGTTCCCACTGAAGCATTGAGTATACCCAGTAGTAACCAAAATTTGGAGATACACCGACAACTGCAACTGATTTGATGTTAAGAATTTCAGCAATTGAAAGTTTCTTAGTGTGGGTCATTGGGGTGTCTCCGACTGGAGTCGGGGGAATTTACGTCCGATTTAAGAATAGCTGAAAGGCACTAAAACATTATAGAAAACAAATGGTGAGGAGAATGCGTCGGTCGATGTTTCTGATTAACATGTTATTACGCTAGCCTGCGGACACAAACGTAACAATCAGAGTAGGCATATTGAGGATAACCGATGTGGTGTGTCGTGACCGACGCACTACATCAGAAAATCATATATCCTAATATAATATGTTGGTATATATTAACATTGCGCTAAAACTATACGGGCACGTAAACCAGCTTGTTAATATAATTTAGGGGAGAAGTTAGAGCATGCGTTCCACTCTTGTGCTTGGCATTATATTTTTCCTTCTAGTTACAATCCCTTCTGTTAATGAAAAACCCGTGCCAAGAAGTATTGAAACATACCTTCCTCCTCCAGGACCCATGCCAATCGTGAGAAACTGGGGTGTGAATATCATAATGGTGGGATATGATCCAACTGTGATAGATGAACCAGTTCTTCTACAAGGATTACCTACAGTCAGGTACTACACCACCGATACCTCTGAAATCACGTACAACATTAACTACGACATCTCTTATGCAGACAACACCTATTTTGATGACCTTTTTCAAGTGATGCAAGATAATTCAATTAACGGAACCCAGACGGGAACGAGACTCGACGAAAGTGCGTTATCTTACCAAAAAAATAACCCTGATGAGCCACAGCGGATTTTTTATCCCCGAGATGGTCGTGTTATTGATGGTTATGCTGTTGAGGATTGGTTAGAGGAAAATCCCTTTACAGCTCCTCCCAGTCTAGGTTACTCGCTCTACCTTGTTAACTTCTCAATGTTTGATAGCGAGGATCACAGTCTTGAGCATTGGTATGATTATCATCCTGCTGATCCTGATACAGGAGAAAAACAAGATTGGTTTCGCCTAGAATGGGATAATGGACTTAATCCCAATGTCACTATGGATCATCCATTCTTCGGTGGACGTTACAATTCTTACATAGTAGACCCTAGTGCTCACCAGTGGTACTTGAAATGGTGTCGAATTTGGTGGAGTGAGGATATTGGTACAGATTATGATTTCTGGACACAAGACCTCGAAGACAAAGTGGACTCTTTGGATTTAGCAGTTCATGAAGATGTTGATGCCCTCAATGTGTACTTGCGGGAGTGCATCTGGGATCCGATTACACAACTCTTCTTCCCATACCAGCACCAGCCAGCCAGTTATGTTTTGAAAGGAATCCTGAAGTCACTTATCTTCTGCATGGATGTTGCAAATGGGACATCTGTTGAGAGCCTTGAGTGGGTGACTAGTGCAGGGATGCAGAAAGCGCATCTTGAAGAGCTCTACCCGTTTATTGATTGGATAGTTGATATTGAATATCTCGATATTGACAACGAGCCTCTTTGGAACAACCTCTTCTGGAATTATGCAACAGTAGACCTTGGTGGTACTACTATTGTTGATGGTGGAGCTATGTTTGATGCAATCTATGATGTTATGAGACCCGTCTATGTTTCTGAAGATGGCAATATCACAGTGTTTGGAGTTGTTTTCATCAAGAAGCAAATGGAGATGCATGTTAATGGTGGGACTTATACAGGATTAGGTGGAGGCGGTCAAACAGTCATTTGGAAGTCTTGGGAACGATATTATCGGCCCGATGGTGTAACACCCAAAGACGGGATATCATCGGTACAGCTACACGAAACGATGCATGCGATAGGATTTCATCATTCATGGCAGCATGAACATTACTCGAGCGATTTTTCATGGGGTCCAATGGGTTATTTTGCTTACCATAATGGAACATCAACCTTTGACAAGAACTGGGTTCAAGGTACATACTTAGATCAGGTGGAAGGAGGTCTCTGGGAAGAGTTCTTGAATAGACCACTTACCATAGAGGATAGACCTGAAACGGAATTTGCTGAACAGCATGTTTACAACGCTTTTGAAGCTGCACAAGTTTTCTATAATGAAATGGATTGGATTGCTGCATATAACTCACTTCTAATTGCGAGAGATTGGATTAAACGGTTTCTTTTTTCCATCTCCGACTTGACTCCTCCAGTGATTCATACATGGGGCACAATACCAGAAGAAGTGGGATCTGAGGAGTTTCTCTGTTGGGCTTATGTGACTGATGATCTTGCTGGTGTTGAGAATGTCACATTATATGTTCAAGTTGATGAAGGCGCCATCCAGGTATTTCCAATGTCTTATAATGGGAACAATTGGACAGTTATGGCACAGGCACCAAGTCACATTTCAAATCTGACAATATGGATTGAGTCTTGGGACTGGGGTATGAATCTAGCCAGAAGAATCATCATCTCCCAAGTGCAGAATTCTCTCGATTGGCTATTTCCACTTGTTACGGCTGCGACTACCGCTTGTGTTGTAATAGCTATCGGAGTTTATGCCATGAAAAGGAAAGAGTGATGTACTTATAATGTAATACTTAGTCTTTAATTAGGTCGATTTCGAAAAATCGAAAGACTTGACGATTTCTATATGCCACATCTATTCATATAGAGGTAAAACACTAATCAACTAACCAGTCGACTTGGTCTTATTAATACCCAGTAAGGAGATTTACCTATGAAAGTGAAAAAGAACTTGAGCCTCCTTTTTGTGATAACCTCCCTCATTCTGAGTTTTGGTTTGATTGGCACGAATTTTAATATTAACCAAAACAGAGTGTTGGATTCACAAATGGTTGATATTGGTGATGGTCAATTCATAGAGGTAGGTCCAAATGAAGTTCTTGAAACTTTTTCACTTTCTGAAATACCGACCACTGTTCAAGGTGAAGGATCTCCTCTTGTTGTTTCGGAATATGGCCAGCGGACAAATCATTTTAGTGATCTAGACTTAGCCTATTATTCTTCAAACACAACAACGACTGAAACAGTTTCAGTACCATTAGGTCCTCTCTGGGAGGGTACTGATATGTTCATCAATGTGAGTGATCTTCAAGAGAATCGAACATGGCTCACTAATCCCGATTTTAGCTCCACAGCGGATTGGACACTGGGAACTGATGATCTTCCTACTCATTCAAATCCTATTACTGCTACGATAACTGGCGGCTATGTCAGATTCACTATGAGTGGAATTTATGATAATAACTACTACAGACATGATCTTGGTGACAGAGCATTTGCAGAGCAGACAATTAATACCAATCGGGGGGAAGTGACTTGGGCAGGAGTATCTCTAAGGTACTATGTTGATGATGCATGGGGAGGACTTCCTGTTGGTTTCTGGGAACTATATGCGCAGGTCGGACATGATGATGATGTTGACAATCATTTGTGGAATATTCAATTTAGTGATGTACTTGCTCAGACTACTTGGTACTCAACTGGACTAGTTGAAGCTGATCCGTCATTAATCACTTCTTCAAGTTTTGTTTTACAAATTGGTATGAGAACAACTCGGTCATTTGGATGTAATCCTCAACTTAATCCAGAGGTCAGAATGGATGATGTTCGAATTTTCGTCAAATCGCGAGTAACTCCCAGTCAAGTTAATCTGAAAATGAATGGTCAAACAGTTTCCAATACAACAGATGGATTAAGTTGGTTGTGGAGTTTGGGTTCTGTCTGGCAATCAGCAACAACTCCGTGGAGTGGTAGTGCTGTAAATGCTACATTTAGTTGGACTCCTTCTCCAGTCAATCCTAATCCTAACCAAGATATTCGTGTAACATTTTCAGTTGACATGACAGTATATGCAAGAAAAGTAGGTCAATCCTCTTTGTATGAAGCTGATGTTCAAAGCTTAGGAACTCGCTATACAGTATCAAATGCAAGCCAAGTCCAATGGTTAACATATTATTATATCGCTGTTCCAAATGGATACTCGAATTTCTTCTATTTCAACGCGAGTAAATCAGACACTCTGACAATCGATATGGTTTCTCAACCCCGTTTCCCAGGGGTTAATTTTCCATACTGGTCTACTACTTCAGAAAGTTTGAATATTTCAGTGTATGAAGGAGTAGTAGGTACTTACCAAAATGGGTTCTGGAGGATTGCTGGACATTCCGACAATATTATCCAAGATTTAAGAATGTCAAGTGGAGCGACATGGCTTACGACTGAAACCTATCGAGCTAATGACAATGTTCGTTTTCGAGCGTATCTCAATTCAATATACAATGGTGCTATTGTGACATTCAATGTATACAATACATTGGGTGAACTATGGACTTCTGTGAATGCTGCTGTTTCATCAGGGATTGCTGAAACAACTGATATCAATTTAGATGCATTTTCTGCTGAAGTAGGAAGCTGGTCCGTCCAAGCATTTGTGAATGACTCGATATCTGGATCTCCTGTTGAGAATATTGGATTTTACTCTCGCTCCTTTTCAATTGAACATGGTTCAGACATGTACATAGCCTATCCACGAGAATCAATATGGACATGGGAACGAAATCTTACATATGGTCAAGACATGCTCCTCCAAATTGGTGTTAACGATTCTGATAATGGATTTCTATTGCCAGGAGGATTTGCCTCATATAACTGGACCACAGGTACTCATCCTCTAAATGATATGGGCACAGGTGAGTATAGCATTGTTCTCAATACTGGAGACCTCGGGCTTCCAGGTCGTTATGTAATCAGCATAACTTGGAGTAAGACTTACTTTGACCCACTTCAACGATATTTTGTAATCAACGTTGTCGAAAAAACCACATTAAAATCAGCTAGTGCTCCTGGTGTACAGGTTCCACGTGGTGATAATGCGATACTTCAATTGTTCTACGCTGACTCGGAAGGTGATGGCATTGACAATGCTGTTCTTTATTGTAACTGGACTGACTCATCATATTCAATTGACCCAGTTGTCGGAAAACCAGGCAATTATACTTTAACAATCACAACTGGTAATTCAAATCTGGATACATATGCTATTGTCATCACTGCCCAGAAAGACTACTACATAACTTCGAAAGTTCTTCTTTTTGTTGAAGTCCGACAGATTTTCACCTCTGTTTCCGTTTCCCAAAGTATTCTGGCATTACCTGTAGGATATCAAGAAACCATTACGTTAACATATTGGGATACTGATCATGATCTCCCAATATCTGGAGCTGAGAGTTCAATTTCGTGCAATTGGTCTGATTACACTATAATAATGAGTGCTCCTGGAGAGTATGATATTACCTTCAACTCCCTTGATTCTGATCCCATACAAGATTATACAGTTGCTTTTGATGTCAGTCGCTTCGCCTATCAAAATCACACTTTCGATATCGGTATCAATATTATAACTCACCTGACTTCTTTGTCCCTAGATAATCCGATAGAACCAACACCATATACTGGCCAAATCACAATCTATGTCCTTTACTTCGATATTACCACTCAAACTGGTATTATTGGTAGTAATGTGCTAATCTATGCAGAAGCATCTGGAGTACCACTACTACAATTTCCAGTGGTAAATGGAAGTCAACAAGGTCAGTACATTGTTAGAATAAGAGCCGATCAATGGGGTTCAATTGGATGGAAAGATATTACTGTTTATGCGAATTGGACTGGATCACAACCAAAACATGACAATAAAGTCCTCAATCTTCGGGCAAGGGTTGCTGGAAGCCCGACAGATCTCTATATTGGCATTAACCCAATCGCAACACCATACGGAGAGAATATCACATTTTCAGTTGTGTATTGGGATGTGAGTAACAGTACAGGTGTTACAAATAGTACGGGTGCTTACCCTCTCAATGTTCATTTCTTCATAGAGGTTTTGACACCTGGGCAGACCTTAACACAATACTTGATGGCTATTACTGAACTCGGTAATGGAGAATATCGGATTTCGTTTGATACCATATACTTGAGTGGAATCATTGGATG
>JAEORI010000229.1 GCA_016840965.1 Candidatus Thorarchaeota archaeon
CAAATTAAGCAAAGGAAACGATGACAGAAATCTGGACTGGATAACTTTTGAATATATCAAAGACTCACATCTTGTCGGAGTCCCTGTATACATCAATGGGAAAGGACCATTCGATTTTGTACTTGATACAGGAGCTGGCAATACTGTAATAACTCCAGAGCTTGCTGCTAATATAGGACTTGAGCCCAAACCAGTCCATGGTATCGCCCGTGGAATTGGTGGGGAGGTACAACTTGAGCTAACTGAAGTACACAAATTAGCTGTGGGAAATGCAGTAATTTCTTACACACAAGCAGTGGTTCTCGATCTGAGCAAGGTTTCACCAAAAGGGAAACTCATAGAGCATGGGATAATCGGATATGATTTCCTAAGCAAATTCGAAACAGTGATTGACTATCCTAAAAAACGGTTTGCATTCGTCTAATGTTTCTGATAGACTTCGGAAGACACATAGGGCGTTTTGCCTATGGGTTTTCGTGGTTTTCGATATGAGTGAAGAGAGCACATATCAAGGATATGATGGTACTACAATGCTGTTACGCATTTGGAAACCTGAAGGTGAACCAAAAGCTATTGTACTGGGTCTTCATGGATTGGGTTCTCATAGTGGTCGTCTAGGATACTTGGGTGAACGATTTACGGCGAAAGGATACGCCTTTTATGCTCCTGATATGCGAGCTTTTGGCACGTTTCCCGGTCGCAAAGGTCATGTTGAGAGTTTTAATGAATATAATGAGGATCTTGAATCCCTAGTCGCTTATCTGAAACTCCTTCATCAGGACAAGAAGTTAATTCTTTTCGGCCATTCTTTGGGTGCTGTCTTCATCATCCACTACGTCGTGAATCATCCGGATGAAGCTGATGGAATATTGATTCCTGCTCCAGCTGTATCAGAACGATTGAAAGTCAGTGGCGCAGCTAGAGCCATCGCATCATTTCTATCCAAGCTAAATGCCAAAGTCTATTTCAATAATGGTCTTGATTACGAGTTGATATCAAGGAATCCTGAAATTGTAAGAGACAATAGAGAAGACCCCCTTCGATTTGACAAAGCGACGCCAAGGTTTGCGATTGAGGGATTCAAAGCAAGTAAGGATGCATTTAATTCAGCCAGCAGAATCACTGCCCCTGTTCTAGTCCAACAATCAGGAGATGACTTCATTCTAGATCCTGAACGCAACAAGGAGTTCTTTGATAACATTGCATCTGAGGACAAAACTTGGAAGCTCTACCCAGGACTCTACCATGAGCCTTACCACGAGGAAGGTCGTGAGGAAGTCTTCACTGATATGTTCAGTTGGCTTGAAGATCATCTTTGATAGTATAATCATCAGTCTTATGAGTTGGATAGTTCCAATTCAAATTGGTTGACAGAATCATGCAACTCAGAACAAACACAGACAAATTAGTGAAAATCTCTGTCATGGGTGAAATTGCCAGTCCGGTCGCAAGAGCTGCATATAGGATAACTCATGAAGGGAGACCCGTCACGCTACCTGGAACAGGCGGAATAACCTATAATCTCCGAGTTGGAGACTTGGCAACAGGATGGAAGGCTGACCATGTTGAACCTGGAGTGAGCATTGAGAACAAAGAGAATGACGCCAGATTCAAAACAATGGCAAACACCTCGTTGAATGTGCTCTCATGTGTTGGGAATGAAGCAAAAATTGTTGGAAATAGTGATGCAAAAGGTGAGATAGGAACAGTCGTTGGGAAACATGGTGGAATCGAACATGTCATGGTGGATTTTTCAGAAGAAGTCATGGAGAACCTTGTCATCGGCGATAAGATGATGGTCAAAGCCTTTGGTCAAGGTTTAGAGCTCCTAGATTATCCAGAGATTAAGGTCATGAATATAGACCCTGGCTTTCTTAACAAGATCAAGTTTGGAGATGAAAATGGAAAGCTCGCCATACCTGTGACGCACAAAGTACCAGCACGAATCATGGGTTCTGGTCTCGGAGCTGATCAAGTTTCTTCCGGAGACTATGACATTCAACTCTTTGATGAAGCAACCAACAAGGAGTATGGTTTAGATGACTTGAGGTTTGGCGACCTCGTTGCAATCATAGATGCTGATCATTCCTATGGTAGAATCTATCTGAAAGATGCAGTGTCTGTAGGTATTATTGTACATAGTGATTGTGTGATATCTGGTCATGGTCCCGGTGTCACGACTTTGTTTACTTCAACATCTGGAATGATTGAACCAATCATAGATTCTAATGCTAATATTGCCTCTATTCTTAAATTAAGATAGACGCTTGAAGAATGAACGATCGGGATAGTCTGAGGAAGACTATCCCTCAAACCCTTTTTCTTTTAGGAATACACTCAACTTAGTATCGATTGATTTTATGTGATTTACTAACCAGTTGATAAGATAGTTGTTTACCCATTCACTCAGCTGAGCTGTAGCACCATCCTCTTCGAACTCCATAACCATCTCGTTCAGTGTGGACTTGAATTTCTCATGCTGCTGTTTGTGAGTGTCATATGCTGGATAACCCAAGTTTGTCATATGCTCCTCCTCAGTAGAAAAGTGAAACTCGGTATAGTCAATCATGA
>JAEORI010000230.1 GCA_016840965.1 Candidatus Thorarchaeota archaeon
ATATCGTCTTGAAAGAGGTAGGAAGAAGGCTCCCTGAAACAACCCACCAAGCAACCTAGCAAATGTGAGGGTTTTCCCGAATGAGTTGACGCTCACAGTAAAGACTGTGGGTGTAAAGCCAATTGTGATGATAGGAGTCCCGGAGAGCAATGCACCCACAATGTGTCCTATCTCATGCAGAACACCGCTTGCTAGATAGAGGAATGCATACAGGATAATCAAGAAAAAGTACTCACTCTTTGATGGTCCACTGCTGAGTAATTCTTCCTCACTTTCCCATACTTGACGAAACGCAGCCCATTTCTCCTTCATTTGTACATCATCTCAATCAGTAACTCTGCTGCCAGATGGTTGAAAAAACCAGTAGCAAAATCAGCCATCCTAACCAAGATTCCATCTCCTGACTGTCTGACATGCTACTAGATCACTTTCATCTGAGTCAACTTGAATTTTAGACGCGTCATCAATACTGGTCACTAGCTTCGAAAAATTAGACATCCGTATCGAATTTCCTGCTGTATTGTAATTCAAATTCATGCAACTCGTTTATACCAAAGATGTCTATATCGTTCACGAAACTTGTGCTTGGCATACAAACCAACTGCAGCTTGATTAGCACTATGAACAACAAGCTCAGCTACTCTATAACCACTCTGGAATGCACGATTCAAGATTTCAACTAGAAGCGCTCGTCCGTAACCTTTTCGTCTATATTTGGGAAGAATCCCTAATCCTTGGATTTGTAGGGTTTTACTCTGGTTGGTGCTACCATTGTTATTGGCTGACCATCCTGAACCTATTCCAACAGGTCTGTCATTGACTTCACACAATAACAACAATCTTGGGTCGAAGTTAATGTGTTTGACTTGTGATTTTAACATCTTCACCGTGACTAAACCAGAATCGTAACTGTCTCGGTAGATCTCATTATGAAGTCGTTCCCAAGTCTTCAACTCTTTTTTAGGATTTAACAATCTGAATCTCAACTCATCGGATCGAACTTCAGATTCTAATGGTGCATCATATTCCAATCTCATCTTCACCCATGAGAAATCATATTTGAAATCGTGAAATTCAGCAAATGATATCGCATCGGTGCGAAAACTTGGTATTCGACACTCAAAGATGATCGACCCTCTTTTCTTCCCTGTTTCTAAGAGATGTTCCAGAACCATTGAGCCAATACCTCTATTTTGATAATCAGGGTGTACTTGGACCATTACTCTAGATCGATGTACTGGATTCTTTTCAGAAAATATAGTGCCAGCGGCAACGAGTATTCCTTTAGAGTTTTGAACCAACACAACGTCTCGCCCAACCTCGACACTTGGAGGTGAGAATGACGAACGGAAATAGTTTCCAGATACTTCCACATGGTCTGGATTATCAAGCGAGTCAATCGCGTTATATAAAGCCGCGTAGTCCTCAAACATGGTATCTTTTCCCGGTTCTAGCATATATGTATTCGAAGTCTTCATTTTTCATCCCGTCATCTGAATTTTGTCCGTCATTGGCAGTGAATACGAGTTCCAAATGCGTCTCTTCCTGATTTGTTTATGATGCAGAACTGCACGGCCAAGCTCTGTTATGCTTACATGCTTGCATCGCGACATCCGTGATCTTGTCACATGACCTGCTACCTCTAGATCTCGAAGATGTCGCGACAATCCCGACTGTAGAATCCCTGTTTCTCCAGCAACTTCTTTCTGATGTACAGGCTTTTCGCATCCCTCAAGATAGCTGAGTATCTCTCGTTTCTGATAAGAAAGATTGACGAGTTCAGACGGCCAGATTTCGGAAATGTTGAAAATCTCGCCACTCTGAACGTAGATTATAGACGCCTTTATTATTGCAGCGCAGATACACGCCGCCAAAGTCATTATACAGCTATCAGTCGATATACTGATTTCAATATCATACTGATCAAGTTTTTGAGAATCTAGTGCATTTAGAGATGAAGATAGAATATTGGTGAAATCGTCTGGAATGACATTTACTGATACAATACTAATCCCAAAATCTGAGTATTTATTGATGAGCTTATTTACTGCCTCTTCGTGCATTAAATCATAGATGATTATAAGCTCATCAATACACCTCCTTACAGTCAAATGTTCGATATCCTTTGAATTTCCAAAAAATGCAACGTGAATTGTTGGTTTTGCCATTGCTTATGAACTCCAATGAGAGTACTGGACTCTTATCTTGGTAGCTGAAGCAATCTATACTCCATAAAACCAGAGTGGATTGCTTGATTTGATGGGAGGGGTCTGGAGGTTTTCCAAACCCCTGGGACTCCCACCTCATACAGGTCTTTCGTTACAATTCTTCCCCCGGTCTGGGTTTTTCTCGGTCCCATGGAATAGCTTGAATTCTTAGTATATAAGCTGTTGACAGGGCGAAGAAACCCACGTTTTAGTTGAAAATAATGCTCTCTCCACAGGTTCAGACAGTTGAAATGGTAGCAAAATTTTAGACTTTATAATTTTTTAAAAAATCATGTTACTATAGATGAGAGCTTGTTTAGTATTGAATTCTGAACGATTCGGAGAGTTCAGATTGCGTATCTACTGTTTTTGAAACGATGTTATCGCACTCTTCTTTTAATTTACTCAACCAAGTTGCTATATCTTCTTTCTGAGCCCACCATCTCTGATGATCAACATCCCAAAATTGTCCTGGAAATTCCCAATGTCCCCAGATAGCACTACTAAGAGGCGATATCGTAACTGGCCATTTCAATAGCCTAAGCGCATCCATCATTCTGGTTGAGCCGCCCAACGGAAGTTCAGCAACCATAAGCAATTGCCTGTTGTTCTCATAACGCAAGAATACTCTTGGAAGTTCTCTGGACCATGCATCTAGAAGACTTGCAGTCTTCTCATCTGTAGCTCTAAGTGCGACTCTCTCAACTAAACCAATATTATACACAGCCCAGTTTCTTCGAATCAAGCCCTCTTTTTTGAGTTTCTGAAGTCGGTCTAAGAGTTTGTTCTGTCCAATTGAGAGATCTCTCCTTAGTACTCGTGTTGATACTCTTCCTTGTCTTATGAGTTCAAGTATATCAATATCAACAGAATCGAGGTAGTGATTGGTAATCTGTGCTGGGTAATCGATTTGTTCAATAAGCTGATCGATTGACTCCTCTCTAATTCTATGACCCCAGCCTTGCATAGCAATCCACGGTATTTCCCAAGTGTGGGTTCTTGTATTATAATGATAAAACGAGTTCGAAATACCCACTGAGAAAGTTTCTGAAATATCGCTAGCTATACCATAGTTCTCTAGAATAGAACTCATCTGTTTCAAAGAACGGACATTTTCTGAATTATCAGGCACAGCTAATCGTGCCATGGACTGCCAGGGTCCATTGAGGATTGCTCTTAATTCATACAGAAAAGGACATTTTGTGAGGAGTGAGTTCGAGTCACTCCATGACGGACCTGCGAGAAGAACATGAAATGTCTTTATTCCAATTTGAGAAAAGGGAACAGTTGTGTGTTCCATGAGGACATATTTTCGTTTTAGGCGATTAATCTTGGTACACACCCATGACTCACTTAGTCCAATAACCTCTGAAACCTGCTGATATGATGCGTCTGGATTCTTCATCACTGCATCCACTATCTTCAAATCTGCATGACTTAACGGCACCTCAATATTTTGGACTCTATGCGTCATATATTCAACATATTGTGTGAAATCCAAAGACTTGCCATATCGTAACATACACACAAACTCATGAACAAGCAAGTCCAATTCTTTATCTCCACCAAGTGTGTTTATCCAAGTCATGAGTTCGAATGAATTGTATACAAGATTTGCTTGAACTCGTATTGAAGGAAATGTTTTCCATAAAGATGTCCATTTGTTTCTATCAGCTTTTTTCAAACATTGTCTTGAAAATTCATATGCAAGGTCTCGCTTCGCTTCCAAACATATGTTGTTGGGTAGTGATTTTGATAGACATTCTCTGAAGATTACGCCTTTCAACGGAATCCTATCATCTAAAACCTCATCTGTAACCTGAAATTCCCTACTATTGACATCATAACTCCCTCCTTTTTGCAGACAGTCCAACTTTCCTACTTTCCCGATGGAAATAGGCTCCTGTGGAGTCTCAAGTTGAAAACGGTCTGTTATAATTTTAGAACATGCTCGCCACATGTCTAAAATTTGAGAGGTTATGAATTTCATTAGGTGCCCTCTAGAAAAACTGACTTTAAGAGCTTCTGTTGTATAGATTGAAGACCTATGCCCACTCAATTACAGCGTTCTCATTATCAAAAACATGCATTCTTTCGCAATAGTTGTTTTATAGGAAGCAACTTTCAAAGCAGTTTAGAAATTTCACTGTTTAAATTTGAATATTAGCAGGTCTCTTTTTTTCCTGATAAAAATGAATTCGCCTCCTAAAGACCCCCCGGAACCGTGGTAGCAATCAACTCGGTGTAAATCAGAAGATTCAAGGCCTATTGTAATTATAGGATGGAGAAGATCAAATTCTGGTTGAGTTTATTTGTTACTTGAGCGTTTGAATCCCTTTATTATCAGACTGGGAAACCAAACAGAATTGTTCTTCTTCTCCTAATTTTCATACTATTTGATTTGGACTTTAAACATTGGAAAAAAGAAAATGCATGATATAGTTAATCACCATTTGATGCTAATGCATTACATTTCAAGCTCTAATAAGTGTCCATTTATAGTAGAGTAAAGTTGTTACTGTAGCTTCACAGTCACACATGCTTAAATCATATTTTGGTTAGAAAATCATCAAAGAGATTGAAGTGATTATTATGGAACCAATTATGGATATTAGATCCGAATCAAGATCAAACAAACTGACGAAGAGCCAAGAGATGGTCCTTACAATTTTAAGATCTAATGGCAAAGATGGTGTGACTCCAAAGCAATTATTGGATGAAGTTCCATTCGCTCCCAGAACTGTTAGATATGCGCTCAGGAAACTTCTCAAGAAGAGGTTAATTAAACGATATCCGTGCCTTCAAGATATGCGTCAACACGTGTATGTTCCAATTTAGAAAAACCATTCTAACTCGCACGAATCTCAATCTTTCCCACGTTATTATCCTTCCCTGCAAAGAGAACCTTCCCGTGAGCTTTCACAAGTTCCGAGTAGATGTCAATTGGGTTTTCAACACTTGTCAATGCATCTGAATTATAGGCGCAAATCGCGATCATTGGGATATCCAGAACAGTATGAAGTGCTTGTTCATAATCAATTAGTTCCTCTACTAGGTCGTGCTCAATAAAACAACTCATTTCACCTGTAACACGCATCCCACTGAATCCTTTAGACATGGCATCATCATAGGATTTTCCCCATACCTCCATAACTGAATCGAGAGTGAAAATGCCATCTTTGATGTACATTTCAGTGTAGGGTAAAATCTTTAGAGCTTCACGGTTTTCGTATTTTTCAACTTCAATTCCAAATTCGTTCATAGCCTCTCTAATCTCATCTGGAGTTTCTTCGGAACATACGTAGATTGCAGCCTCCCCTTTCGCAAGACCCTTTTGAAGGTATGAAAATAATGTGTTGTGCTTTGCTTCATTTGACTCGTAAATGAGAATCGCATGGTCTCTCGGTTTCAGCTGCTTAAGAATCCTCATTAGTTTCGCATCAGATGTTACTTCGAGGTTTCTCCAATCAACAGACTCTCTAAGAAGTTTATCAAAATCTTTCTGAACAATTCCAACCAGACTGGGATCGTCAGTCCAAAGACACCTGCCATTAGGTATCGACCTTCTTGCTGAGGTTGTGATTAGAGCCTGATTTTCATCAAACAGGATATAGTTGCTATGCAAGTCATCAAAATAGCGGATATCAAATGAATCCTCAGGAACATGTTTTTTCAAGGCATCTGGAATGAGACTCATATTGTCAGGGTATTCAGTAATGATTCTGATTTCGATGTTTCTTTTCGATGCTGTCAGCAGTTCTTCAGCAAATGTGAGAACAAACCGAAATGAATTTTCAAAAGTATCCACATAATTAATAGACCTAGTCGATTTTTTAATCAGAAACATGATTCTCTTTTCGATAGCATCTTTTTCAGAAATTAAGGTAAAATGTGACTTATCCTCATTGGCTTTTGGTTCTATGGGTTCCTTCTGAAATAGATTAAGCAACTCGCTTTTTTTAGCTATTAACTTTCGAAGTTCTCTGTTTACGTCCTCCTCTTTCCGAGTAATAAGTATGGAGAGGGCATCCTCAATTGGCAATGCTCTTACCTTGCTTGGTCTCCCAAGAACGCGTTCTATCAAGCCAGCTCTTTCAAGTTTTGGCAGTGTTCTATATACTTCCTCGCGACGTATTTTTGCGGTCTTTGCGATAGCACTAGCGGTTGTAAGCCCTTGTTTATGCACTGAAATATAGACCTTGGCTTCATATGGTGTAAGACCAAATTCAGACAATAACTTTGCACTATTTTCTAGATCTATCAATTATCAGTTCCCAGCTTATAATGTAAGTAGTCTTAAATTACCAATTTCCGTATTTGAGAATATTGTTTTAAAAAATGGAGGCTTTATGAAACAATTTTCTCATTTAAGTTGTAAAGCACTTTACATTGGTCGATGAGTAAAGAGTCGAACTTTTATCACGTCACGGCGAACGACCTTTTCCGTCTGTGCTTGAATAACGTCTTGCGTCTGCAAAGCGTCTTCCATGGTAGTTTTCAGAGTGTCTTTTGAAACAAGCAAATGAATCTTTTCATCAATTGATGAGATTACATCACCAGGAACAATGATGTCTACATCAGTTTTTAATCCAGCAGCCTCTAGTTTCTCCTCAATGAAGCTGCCGCCCACAATCATTGAAACTGATCCATCTATATCAAAATCAACATCTATAACCCGACCCACCTTCTTTCCATTCTTATCTACAATGTCCATCTTCATGAAATCTGAAAGCCTGATATCTCCCGCTGGGATTGCATCTGATTCTAATGTTGTTTTTAAGGAGTTCTTAGTCGTATTTATGTGGACATTGTCATCGATCCTCTCTATTAATGACTCATCAAATATCGGATCCAAATCAGGTCGAAACTTTATTGATTCCAAGAACTCTTCCCATCGAGAACCCGAAAGAATGAATTTTGATAACTTAAGTTCTCCATCAAATGAAAAGGTCAAATCCCCGACCTTGCCAATTTTCTCACCAGATGAATCAAGAACATCTGCTTTCATCATTTCTCTAGAACAAATCGAACGTGCGACTTTCATCGAATAACCTCACAAAAAACATTAACCATAGTTAATTAAACTCTTCCATTGGTTTACCTTGTATCACGCAGAGAACATAACATCTCAAGTTCTTGAAATGAACTGATTACCCCTCAAAGAAATAACGAGAGGGGAACTGCAATGGTTAAAACTTGCGATTCTTGCGGGTCTACTGATAGTGTTCAGTTCGTTTACAACTCATTTTCTGAAGGTGGCGATTGGAGATGTAATACTTGTCTGAACAAGCAGTTCCCAGAGGGGTCTCGAATTGTCAAATTCACCGATATATCACATCCACTTCGACCTGCCTACTACCTCTGCATAGAAACCCAAGAAGACTTAGATCTCATTATGACCGTTGGTGAGAGAGCACACACTATGGGAGCAAAGGGAATTGAGGCATGTTTCTATACTGCATTTAAACGTGGAAGGAGAATTGGTCCACATTCATTCACTTTGGGCCATGATGGTAGTGTTGCCCAGCTTCGTTCACATGTGGATACACTTCGAATGTATCTCGAAACTTCAGAGAGAATAGCTTTGGACTAACCTCCGCAAACGGAAAGACTAACAGGTGCATTTCCTTAAGCAGAGTTAGGAGCTCCACAGACTATGTCTAGAGAGGAATTGCCGTATTTAGATCATTATCATTTTGAGATGGGTCCAATAAGACCACCAAGTGAGGCAACTAGTCTTCTTCTTCGTGTTACTCGAAATTGCGAATGGAACCGTTGTTTGTTTTGTCCTGTCTATAAGGAAACAGAATTCTCTATTCGTCCATTAGAGCATGTGCTCCATGATATTGATCTTGTCAGGAAATATGTAGACTTTCTTGACAATCCCTCTGAAAACATCGTTATTGAAGAACCACTTGCATATGACTCTGCAATGCATTGGGTTGGGCATAGTATGAAGTCAGTCTTTCTTCAGGATGCAGATTCACTTGCAATTGGAGCAGAAAATCTCTCAATAATATTGAGTCATCTATATGATAAATTTCCAGACATCGAAAGAGTGACCTCTTATTCCCGTTCTTCGACTGTTAACAAGATGAGTATTGCAGACTTAGTTACTCTACGTGAAGCTGGTCTAACGAGGATTCATGTAGGTTTAGAATCTGGTTCTGATCGTGTACTGAAAATGGTACGAAAGGGTGCATCCAAATCAATCCATATTCAGGCTGGGATGAAGGTGAAGGAGGCTGGCATGGAATTATCGGAATATATTATGCCAGGACTAGGAGGAAGAAGCCTCTCCGAGGAACATGCAATTGAATCAGCAGATGCTTTAAACAAAATTGATCCTGATTTCATTCGATTGCGGCCACTAGCATTCCCAATTCGTGCTCCTCTGTATGAATTGATGATGTCCGGTCAATTTGATAGATGTAACGACATTGAGATAGCAGAAGAACTCCATACTTTGATTGAGCACCTTCAAGGAATCTCAAGCTACCTTGTGAGCGATCACATTCTGAACTTATTTGCAGACCTCAAAGGACAGTTACCTGCAGACAAGGATCGGATGATGTCCATCCTCCAACGCTTTCTTGCACTAAATGAATCTGAACAGCTCCTCTATCGTTTTGGCAGACGCCTAGGAGCCTTCACAAGCCTAGATGATTTGAATGATGTTCCTCGTAGAAAACGGGTTGGTGAGATCTTGTCTTCGAATAATGTCAACTCCCAGAATATTGATAGCTTCGTTGACGAAATGATGAGACAATTCATTTGATACGTTTAGTCAGTAGATTTTTATCATAGCAGTTCTCGCAGTTACGCTATAATCCCGCGAGGAAATGGGTATGCAATTCGAATGGTTATTCACTATAGGTATTATGAACATCCTATTGATTATAGCTCTGTTCTTCATAGTCAACCTGCTAATCCAAGGCATCTTTCTTGGAATTGGACTAGGTTTTGTTAATGGTCAGAACAGAGACCTCAGTTCAACATTTGTTACTGCCTTGTTGATGTCACTGGTGATTTGGATTCCCTGTTTGGGATGTTTCATCGCATGGTACTTCATCAAGAGTCGGCATGAGGTCGGTTGGGGAGGGGCACTAGTCGCATGGTTATTAGGTGGAATAATCATGTTTCTCGTTGTCCTGGCAATAATCCTGTTCGCTTTCGGTGCTATCTGGTCCGCAATCTTTGCTGGTCTATTTCCAGGATTCCCATAGAATCATGAACCATTGACACATTTACCGTGTGAACTGTAATGGAAGAGGAAAAGAGAGGGTTGACTCAACGACGCTGTGAAGAAATCCTTGATGATAAAACTCGAGGTAAACTCGTGTTGAATCTGCGCCACGTGTTTCGACACCCTCTCTTGTTCCTTAAAGTGACTGATCCTTTTATTACAGCACATCATCCGATGTGTAATCATTTTGACACTCACTCTGTTACGATTCGTGGAAGAAGATGGTGTATCGGATGCACATTCAACACCATCTCGTTTTTTGCGGCGATGATTTTTCTGATGGCTATATGGCTGATTAACGCCAATCTACTGGTTAGATTCTATTTGTTTTGGGGCGGAGTACTGGGAAGCGCTGTTTACTTTCTCGCGAGTCTATCAGGCTTAGCTGACTATGGACCAAAAACGAAGATTGCATCCAAATTCGTCCTTGGATCTTCGTTTGCTTGTATTTGTTGGTCGATTCTACTTGCAAATGGGTTATTTTCACCTGGTCTGGAATTCAAGATTGCAATCATCTTTGGTCTATATTTGTGCTTCATTACTGTTCTGAATATCAAACGGAGTTACGAGGTCTTTCATGAATGTGAAGAGTGTGAATTCAAAATGCGATGGAGTAAATGCCCCGGTTTCAGAAACATCGCCTGCCGACTTGTTGAAGAAGGATTCGTATCTCCAGAAGAAAAGAAACCTATTGCCCATCAAGACGTCTGATTGTTTCAAGAGCAATTTTGATCATATTCTTCTCCCCTAACTCAAACTCAGCAACTCTCTGTCCCTTGTATCGATTCTCGGTGGTCACAAGATTAGAACCTACTGTCAGTATTCCACCTGCCCTTTTTCCAAGATCTATTGCCGCCATCAAAATCGCAGATAATTCCATCTCAAGAGCTACAGCACCGAGTTTTGCATACTGTTCATTTAGTTTTGGTGAACGTTCTCGAAGGTAGAAGTTTTCACATGTCC